>JAXHUS010000150.1:0-12232 GCA_034189305.1 Thermodesulfobacteriota bacterium
TTCGGAATTAAAATATGGATTATCAGTTACGGGTATAGTTCATCCTGACAGGATAATTACAAATGATGGGGTAAATATCGGAGATTATCTGATCCTGACAAAACCCCTCGGCACCGGGATCATAAACACTGCCATAAAAGGAGGAATTGCAAAGAAGGATTGCATTAATAAAATAGTAAACTGTATGGCGGATTTGAATAAAACCGCATCAACTATAATGCAGGAAACAATAGTTAATGCATGTACCGATATAACAGGCTTCGGCCTTCTGGGCCATGCCTGCGAAATGATTCAGGGTTGTAATGCAGGCATCATATTCAATATATCTTCAATACCTTTTTTCCCCGAGGCGGAAGAGTTTGCAAAAATGGGGATGGTTCCTGCCGGTACTTACAGGAATCGCAACTTCAGGAAACATTTTATTGAAGCTCCTTCCCACACCCCCCCCCATCTTCTTGACATTCTCTTTGATCCACAGACTTCCGGCGGACTTTTGATTTCGGTGCCTGAAAAAAAGGCGGATAAACTGCTTGATAGACTTAAAAGGGAAGGTATAAAAGATGCCGCAGTTATCGGGGAAGTTGTTGACAGACCGGAGGGGAAAATAATTTTGAGATAAAAAATGTTGAATACAAGAATACCAAGGGGCTTACGTCCAATCTAAGGGAATATAAACTTGAATCTAAAACATTTAGAGCTTTTTTGTGAAATAGCTGAAAAAAAGAGTTTTTCTAAAGCAGCCGGGGTATTTTCTCTAACCCAGCCAACATTAACAGAGCATATAAAATCTTTGGAAGAAAACCTTGGGTTAAGACTGTTTGACCGTTTAGGCAGAGAAGTTCTTCTTACAAAAGGTGGTGAGGTACTATACGGTTATGCAAAAAAGATAATAGGTTTAAAGCTGGAAGCAAAAAAGGCCATAGATAGTTTTAAGGGTAAGATTGAAGGGGGTATTAATATAGGCGCGAGCACCATACCAGGGGAGTATATCTTACCCTCATTACTTAAAGATTTTTTAACCAGATTCCCAAAAATTTCTGTGAATCTGGAGATTGCCGATACAACAAAAATTTTAGAGCGTATTCTTAATAACCAGTTGGAATTGGGAATAACAGGGGCAAAAATAGAAAATTCAAAACTTGAATATGAGAGGTTCATGCAAGATGAGCTGGTTTTAGTGGCACCAACCGGCTTCTTCTCGCCAAAGGACAAATCTGTTTCATTAAAGAGATTGAAGAGCCTGCCCTTTATCTTCCGTGAAAAAGGAAGTGGAACAAGAATCGTAATTGAAAAAAATTTTAAAAACTCCGGTTTTGATATTTCCCAACTGAATATTGTGGCGGTACTGGGAAGTACAATGGCGGTTATGCAGGCAGTAAAAAAAGGGGTTGGCGTATCTATAGTATCACATTGGGCAGCTAAGGAGTATATATCTTCTTCCATTCATCTAAAAATTGATGGATTAAAATTACTAAGGGATTTTTACCTGGTACTGCGGAGGGGGAAAAGTATTTCTCCTATTGTAGAGACCTTTATCGGCTTTCTTTTAAATCAAAGTCCGAACCTCAGCCTGACCGACAGTTGATAGTTGTCAACCATCCATTAAATGGTTTAGAATTCCTCTGGGTATCCGGAACGATTTCTAATGGTCATGGTAAGGTCATGGCATAGGAATTTCCTTTTGCCGGCTTATAAATATTCGTCAAAGGGTTAGGGTTGCGCAACTCGTTTCGGTACCCAGGCTTAGTAAACAGCAGGCTTAAGCCTGCTGTTGTTGAAGAACAACGTAACGATAGACCATAGACGTTATCTTGAATTTCATATTCCAAAAGGCTATTCAGGATTGCTTTTTTCCCTGTTAACGTTTATTTCAGGATAAAGCTTTTTAGAACAGTCGGGGCAAATACCATGGCTAAAAATAGCTTCAGAGTGATCCCGAATATAAAGTTCAATTTGATTCCAGTAACCCCTATCATCCCTTATTTTTTTGCATGAGGCACAAATTGGAATAAGACCGCTTAAAAGTTTTACCTTATCAAGAGTTTCTTGTAATTCTTTTGCAAGCTTTTCATTCTTTTCTTCTATCCTTTTCCTTTCGGAAATATCCTGCAGAGTTTCTACGGCACCAACCAGATTTCCTTTGCTATTATATACCGGTGCGGCATCAAAGATAATATAGCGGTTCAAGCCGCCTAAATTATAGTACCAGCCTTCGGCATGCCAACCGTCTTTTAATAAGGTCGATTTCCCATATACGTCATAATAATCCGGAATTAAATCGAATTTTCTATCTAATATTAAGTCGGAAAGACAGGGTCGGGCATGATCATAGAAACCCTTCCACTGCATGGCAGTACTCATCATGTAATCCGCTTTGAATCCGGTCAATTTTTCACATGCCTTATTCCAGAATAAAACATTATGGTCTGTGTCAATTACAAACACAGCTGTAGCACAATACTGAAATATCTTCAAATCTAAAAATTCCGTCATTGATCCCCCATTTTTTCGGTGACTTGATTATAGAACAAATGAGGCTAAAAAAAGCCTCTTTAAACAAACGGATTTATTATTATGCAATTTTAATACTCTGCAATTATTTTAAAAATGTATTTATATATCCATTATTGATAACGTAATTTTCTAAAACATCTTTTGCTGCATAATATAATTATTTAATAACAATGTATAGTAAAAAACTCATAAAATGCTACCCTTGCATACCCAACATTAATCTTCGACAACTGAATTTTTTAAATATGAAAATGAAACACTCAATGCCCTTTGACAGACACAAAGGAGTATGAAAATACTAAGCTCTAAATCCGAAATTCTAAACTATATCAAATATCAAAATCCAAATGACCGAAACATGTTTTGAATAGAGTTTTGTGATACGTTATTTAAATAACTCGACAGTCCAAAGTTATGTCATTCCTGCGGAAGCAGGAATCCATAACCCTTGATTTTCCTGGATTCTCGCCTGCACGGGAATGACGGTTTGGTTGCTATGATATTTCTTTAAAATTCATAGGGTTAGGAAGAACTATGGACTCTCAAGTAAATAAGTTTCGGGTTCTGAGCATTTGAATTTTTGATTTGTTTAGAACTTTTCCTTCAGAAACTATTTAATATCTGCGTGATACTCCTGAAGAGATTTCACATGGGCTTCCTCTTTTCTCCCTGCAATGATACCTTTTGCCGTGGCCAGCGCAGCAGCAGTTGTTGTTATATAAGGAACTTTATATTTAATGGCGGTTTTACGGATATAGGAATCATCTTCCTGGCTTTCCTTTCCCGACGGCGTATTAATAACTATATGGACGTCATTATTTTTAATTGCATCGACAATATCGGGCCGTCCGTGTCCTATCTTTTTTATAGGTTCAGACTCAATTCCGTTATCCCTGAGAAATTTTTGTGTCCCTTTTGTGGAGAGTATCTTGAATCCAAGTTCCCTAATAAGCCTTGCAGGTTCCAATATTCCGGGCTTGTCTCTGTCTGCAATGGTAATCAAAGCAGTTCCTTTAAGGGGCAGCGGCAGTTGAATTGCCTCCTGGGATTTGAAAAATGATAGGCCAAATGAATCCGCTAATCCTAAAACCTCACCGGTTGAGCGCATTTCAGGCCCAAGGATCGGATCTACTTCCGGGAACATATTGAAGGGGAATACAGACTCTTTGACTCCAAAATGAGGGATATTTTTATCTACAAGCCCAAAAGCAGAGAGACTTTTACCTATCATGATTTGAGTGGCAATACGGGCCATTTGTATGTTGCAGACCTTGGAAACGATGGGAACGGTACGGGATGCCCTGGGATTTGCTTCAAGTATGTATACCGTATCATTGGCAATAGCATACTGAATATTCAAAAGACCTACAACATCGAATTCGATTGCAATTTTTTTTGTATACGCGGTAATGGTCTCAATGTGTTTTACAGGAATACTTACAGGTGGAATCACACAGGCAGAATCTCCAGAATGGACACCAGCCAGTTCGATATGTTCCATAACCGCAGGCACAAAAGCGTCTGTTCCATCGGCAATTGCATCTGCTTCCGCTTCTATGGCATTCTCAAGAAATTTGTCGATTAAAATCGGCCTGTCCGGCGATACATCCACAGCCCTGGAGACATACTCCTTTAGCATCTCCTCATCAAGGACAACTTCCATTGCACGTCCTCCAAGAACATAGGAAGGTCTGACCATCAAAGGATATCCGATTTCCTTTGCGATTTCTAGTGCTTCTTTTAGGGTGCTGGCCATACCTGACCTGGGCTGTGGAATTCCAAGTTTGCGCATAATATTTCGAAAACGGTCCCTGTCTTCTGCAATATCAATTGTTTCAGGTGTTGTGCCTAAAATTTTAACACCGGCCTCGGCTAATTCTCTGGCGATATTCAATGGTGTTTGCCCTCCAAATTGGACGATTACTCCTTCCGGTTTTTCCTTTTCATAGATGCTTAAAACATCTTCAGCGGTTAGGGGTTCAAAATAGAGCTTGTCAGATGTATCGTAATCCGTGGATACAGTCTCTGGATTGCAGTTTACCATAATGGATTCGTAACCTGCTTCTCTGATTGCAAATGCAGCATGGACACAACAATAGTCAAATTCGATTCCCTGACCGATCCGGTTAGGCCCGCCACCGAGTACCATAATTTTTTTTGCATCACTTACCTTTACCTTATCTTTAGCATTGTAAGTAGAAAAATAATATGCTGCATTTTCTACTCCGCTGACGGGAACCGCCTCCCATGCCTCAACTACTCCAAGATTAATCCGCTTTTTGCGGATATCCTTTTCAGGAATTTTAAGAAGCATTGATAGGTATCTGTCTGCAAAACCGTCTTTCTTTGCCTGGATGAAAAGATTGTCTGGCATGGTTTTACCTTTGTATTTAAGGATTTCCTCTTCCATCTCGACCAATTCTTTCATCTGCTCTATAAACCAGGGCTTAATATGTGTTAATTCATATAGTTCCTGAATAGTAGCTCCCTTTCGGAGAGCTTCGTACATTATGAATTGACGCTCACTTGTGGGGATGCCCAGCATACTCATTAATTCATTCAAAGATTTATTGTTGAAATCCCTGGCAAAACCTAAACCGTAACGGTTAATCTCCAAAGAGCGTATGGATTTCTGAAAAGCTTCCTTATAATTCTTGCCGATGCTCATTACTTCGCCCACGGCACGCATTTGTGTGCCGAGTTTATCCTCTACACCTTCAAATTTTTCAAAGGCCCATCTTGCAAACTTTACCACAACATAATCTCCTGAAGGTGTGTATTTTTCAAGGGTTCCATCTCGCCAGTAAGGAATTTCATCCATAGTCATGCCGCCTGCAAGGAGTGAAGAAACCATGGCAATGGGAAAGCCGGTTGCTTTGGATGCCAGGGCCGATGACCGGGATGTCCGGGGATTAATTTCAATAACAACAACCCTTCCGGTCCTGGGGTCATGGGCAAACTGAATATTTGTACCACCGATAACCTCAATGGCCTCAACTATATCATAGGAATATTTTTGAAGGCGTTTTTGCAGTTCGGGATCGATGGTCAGCATAGGGGCGGTACAATAGGAATCGCCTGTATGTACACCCATGGCATCAACATTTTCAATAAAACAAACGGTAATCATCTGATTTTTGGCATCTCTTACAACCTCCAGCTCAAGTTCCTCCCATCCCAGAACCGATTCTTCCACTAAAACCTGATTTACAAGGCTGGCAGAGAGGCCCCTGGCAGCTATAGTCCGAAGTTCCTCAACATTATAGACAAGACCGCCACCTGTTCCACCCATTGTATAGGCCGGACGGATTACAACAGGATATCCCAACTTTTCAGCAACTTTTTCCGCATCCTCAACTGTATTAACTGCCTGGCTGTCAGGCATTTCAATTCCCAGCCGTTCCATAGTATTTTTGAAAGCCGTTCGATCCTCTCCACGTTCAATGGCATCAACGTTTACACCAATAATTTGCACACCGTATTTTTCCAGAACACCGGTTCGTGATAGCTGGGATGAAAGGTTCAGCCCGGACTGCCCACCCAGGTTCGGAAGCAGAGCATCAGGACGCTCTTTTTCAATAATTTCCGCCAAAATTTTAGTATTAAGGGGTTCAATATAGGTTGTATCAGCCATTCCCGGATCGGTCATAATCGTGGCCGGATTTGAATTTACAAGTACTATCTTATAACCAAGGCTACGCAAAGCTTTACAGGCTTGAGTGCCTGAATAATCGAACTCACACGCCTGGCCAATTATAATGGGGCCGGATCCAATAATCATTACCTTTTTAATGTCGTTGCGTCTGGGCATGAACATTCTCCTTTTATTGAATTTAATAAACTTCTCAGATTTCTTATATTTTTATCAAAACATGATATAGATTTACACTTAAATAATTTTCGCTACATTACAGGTTAAGATAACGTCTATGGTCTATCGGTTACGTTGTTCTTCAAAAACAGCAGACTTAAGCCTGCTGTTTACTAAACCTGAGTACCGACACGAGTTGCGCAATCCTAACCCTTTGACGAATATTTATAAGCCGGCAAATGAAAATCTCTATACCATTAAAATAACATACTCTATTTCCCCTAGTGTCCCAACATTTACATTAGAATATATTAAGATTAATAATAACATGATTAAAAGAAAAAATCATTTATCGACTTGAAATTTAAATTTCCAAAATACCATACCTTTTCATCAATATTGAAGGAGTTAGCTTATAAATTTTGAAAAACAACATTTTCACAACTTATGTATTTTCTTCCCATGGACGAATCTCGTAAATGTGTTGCCCGTTACAATGGCGACTACAGATTCAAATTGCCACCGCCGGATGCGTCGGCAAAACTCTTTGGCATGTGCCCTGCAGGCAATATTATGGTGGATAGGGAGAGAAAGAATATCCAAAAAAATAGTTATTATCTGGAAGCCTGTGGGAACCTTAATTACTTAAAGATGTCCCTCTATTATTATGAACCCGGCATTAATATCTTCAGTCTTCCGTTAATTTTAAAAAAAGTTTTTCCAGCTTAAATAAATTATCTCCGGCTTTTTCTTGAAGTTCCTTTAAGGTACCTGTAGCGATTATTTTGCCATCCTGTATTATGGCAATACGGCTGGAAACCTCTTCAACGACTTCCAGGCTATGAGTGGAGAGAAATACGGTTACTCCCTTTTTTGCAAGATTCTTAAAAATATCCTTTGCCAGTCTTGCAGCCCTTGGATCAAGGCCAACCATGGGTTCATCAATAATCAATACATTTGGGTTATGGATTAATGCTGAAGACATAACAAGCCTTTGTTTCATCCCATGAGAAAATCCCTCAATCAACTCATTTTCCCAGCTTTCTATACTGAAGAGACTTAATAGTTCGTAAATCTTATTCTCAAGGCCGTTTGTATTCACATTATAAAGACCGGCTACAAATTTAAGGAATTCTTTTGCGGTTAATTTTTCATATAAATAGGGGAAGTCGGGAATAAATCCTATATCCCTTTTGACAACGGGGTTTCTGTGAATATCTATTCCATTTATTCTTACTTCCCCGGAAGTTGGTTTCAAAAGCCCCACCATGATTTTTATTGTTGTTGTTTTGCCGGCTCCGTTGGGTCCTAAAAAACCAAAAATCTCTCCTTTATTAACGGTAAAGCTCAGGTTATTCAAAGCTAAAAAATTTCCGTATCTTTTTGTAAGGTTTTTTACCTCAATCATGTTTCGTTATCTTTAATCATGATTAGCAATTCCGTGATTTTAATATTTTAATTCAATGATTTAACCAATAATCTATTAGCAATTTTCGAATAACTTATTCAACAACTTTACATTCTAAAATTTCTATTTTCAGTTTCCTAACAATTTTTATAAGATCAAGCTGCCTGTCCAGTCCCCCAATCAAGAACCTAAGGTGCGTAGCATCGGCAGGGAATTGATTTAGAGTCGGATCAACCGCTCGCCATCGATCAAGAAACACCTCAGGCCATGCATGGTAATAGAAACTTCCCTTCATATGGACAAGACCTACACACATTCGGGCCGGAATACCAACACTTCGACAAAGGGCCGTAAAGAGTGTGGTATGTTCATTACAGTCCCCTTCTTTACTTTTTAAAACCTGAAGGGCATAAGGAATACTTACAGTTGGAGATTTCTTTATGTTTTTAAATATCCAGGTATTTATTTTTGAAGCGACAGTTAAAGGATCCGTGTTTTCCCCGATTATTTTTTGTGCTGTCTTTTTAATCTGCGGATCGTTACACTGGATAAAGATTGTAGGTTTTAAATATTCATAAAGATTGGTTTTATCCATAATCTCCCCATATCTTATATCCTCCGGTTCCGGCATGGGTGAAGAAATTACGGTCAAAATATTACCATCAAGTTTTTGTCTTCCACCATCCAAGTCAAACCCTTCTAAAGTTATCCCGGCAAATCTTACTTTTAGATACATGCAGTTCTTTCCTTCCAGGTTCATTCCCTGAACCGGAACCGCACAGAAACCAATAATATCTCTTTCTATCCCTTGCTGCCAGTTTTTGGTCAGGGCATCCCCTTTATTTTCTTTAATAGAAGTAAAACCTAAAGAACTCGCCTCTTTTAATACATCCCCATCTTTTGTCATCCATGATGAAGTTTCAATTCCCCGAAAATTAACATTTAAACGATATGTCTCTTTTTCTGGAAATTCCGGGATGCTTTCCTTTGAAATAACCTTAACTTCTATTTTGCTTTTACTCATGGTGGAGGGATCAAAAATCGGTATAGCAAACACCTTTCCCGTTTCTATACCTTTTTTTGCCAGAAAGTAATACAGTTGACTCGAAATCTGAGGTGTCTCATTAAAAGGAAACTCCACCTGTAATGTCTCACCTGCAGAAGTAATATCAACCTTAAGTCTATCCCCTTCCCTCACACCAAAAGCTTTATATTCAACGTCTCCTGACTGAAAGAGAAACTTGAATGACCGTAATCTGAGTTCTAAATCCGTAAGGGAATCAATGTTTGTTACTACCTTTCGGGATGAGCCCATAAGGTTTAACTTCATTACAACCTTCTCTTTTATTATGTAACCATTTTCTTCCTTTTCTAATGTACTTACACTGTAACCGATCTTTCCTCCCTCAAGATAAATTCCATGCCAGTGTTCTGTAATTTCAGAGGCTGAAAGCATCTCACTTCCCAAAAAACTTGATATCTCTACGGGCTTTATAAAGTAGTATTTTTTTATTAACTTTCCCATCATAAAGATCCAGAAACTGATAACAAGAAAGCAAAAAAGTGAAAACGCATATTTTTTATTTTTCATTAAAAACCCCTATTTTTTCGCTCATAGGTGTGAGTGGTTAGTTGCCGGGAATTCCTTTAAATGATTTGAAAAATTTTTAACATACTGGTACTTTCCATTTTTTTTTATTCGGTATTTTATTTATTTCCCTGCCCCTGTCCATCGGTCAGTGTGAACTGTTTCTGAATTTCTTTATTTTAGCATATATTATTTCAATTATTGATTTTAAAATCGTTTTTCCGGATAGCGGCTGTGTAACCAGTTCCGTTTTTTTTTCTTTGACAGCACGGATGATACTTTTTTTATCTTTTTTTGCATCTATCAGGGTATAGGTGGTCCCTATCTGCCATAGTTCGTGGGCATCAGAATTTCCGATTAAAGGAATATTATTTTCATATGCAAGACTTGCCGCCTTTTTATTAAAATTAAAAAACCAGGAATAAAAATGGCAAAATTCAATGCCATCAAAAAATCCAATATTTTTTTCAAGTTCATGGGAAAGGGAATGGAAACCAGGATAAAAAGGATGTGGAGCTATTACTAAAGTATGATCCGATTTTATATCTTTCAGGTGGGATATACTGGAAATTTTAAGATTGTTTTCAGGGTTTATTAAAAGAACATGTTTATTCTGAACGCTGAGTTCAACACCGGGTAATAGCACTATTCCTTTATTTTCGGCATAAATTGAAATTTCCGCATTAAAATCCACCTGATTATGGTTTGTAATGGAAAGGACGTCAAAATTTTTTCTTTGAGCCTCATCAATTACTTCTTTCACGTTATGTTTTACCATATTATCCTCTTTGTCATCCAGGGTATGAATATGTAGGTCTGCCTTAAGTTTCATGGTTAATATCTTTTATTATGTTTCAATCCTTACCCCAACCCTGTGGGTTAACCATACTGTTATTTCCTTATACCCCGTTTTTCCGTAAATTCCTTTAATTCTTTAACCTCCTTTAAAGTAAGGTATCTATATTCTCCCTGTGCGAGTCCGTTTAAATCCAAATTCGCAAAACTTACCCTTGTAAGTTTCAGAACAGGGCACCCCAACTTCTCAAATAATCTTTTTATTAAATGATTTTTTCCTTCGGTAACAACAATCCTGATCCATGAATTATTATCAGACTTTTTTTCAATCTTTACTTTTTTTGGTATGATAAATCCATCCTGGAGTTTTATTCCCTCTTTCAATTTTTTAATGGTCTGTCTTTCTATGACCCCTTTTACCTTAACTACATATTCTTTTGGGACATTGAACTTAGGATGGGTAAGCCTGTAAGACAGCTCTCCATCATTAGTCAGAAGAAGAATACCTTCACTGTCAAAATCCAATCTCCCCACAGGAAAAACCCGAACACTTTCTTTTTTCAGTAATTCATTTACAATAGGACGATCTTGCCTGTCATACATTGTACACAGATAATTTTTAGGTTTATAAAGCAAGATATATTTTTTTTGTCCGGGGATGGAAATTTTTATTCCATCAACCTTTATATATTCTTCATCCGGGTCAGCTTTGCTTCCTAATTTTGTTATAATCTTCCCGTTTACCTTAACCCTGCCTTCAAGGATCAGTTTTTCCGCCCCTCTTCTTGAAGAAATGCCCGCATCACTGAGAATTTTTTGCAGTCTTATAAGCAATGCTTTAACCTGAATTTAAAATAGAGTTTTTAAGTTTATTATATCCTTATCGCCTCCCGCACCTCTTCCATTGTTGAAATTGCAATTTCCCGTGCCCTTTTGTTTCCATGATCTAAAATTTCATAAAGCCTTTTCCGATGATTTAAAATTTCAGCCCTTTTTTCCCGAAACGGCTCAAGGTAAGCATTTAAGTACAGCGCCATTTTCTTTTTGCATTCTACACAACCGATACCGGCAACAGGACATGCCTTTTCAACCTGTTCAGTCTCTTCTTCCGGGCTGAACAGGTTATGGAATGAAAATACATTACATATGGTCGGGTCGCCCGGATCACTCCTTCTTGCTCTCTGGGGGTCTGTAATCATCTGTCCGACTTTATTTGCAACGTCATTTTTTGAATCTGAAATATAAATAGCATTACCATAAGATTTACTCATTTTTCTATTATCTACTCCCAGAAGTTTTGGAACTTCTGTTAGTATAGGCTCCGGAATTGGAAATACTTCTTTATAAAGAAAATTAAAACGGCGGGAAATTTCCCTGCATAATTCAAGATGGGGAAGTTGATCCATTCCCACCGGTACTTTGATGGATTTATATATAATAATGTCCGAAGCCTGAAGCACCGGATAGCCTAAAAAACCATATGTGGAAAGGTCTTTATTTGTTATCTCCTGCTGTTGTTCTTTATAGGTTGGATTTCTTGTAAGCCAGGCAAGGGGGGTAATCATGGAAAGAATGAGGTGAAGTTCCGCATGTTCAGGAATCCTGGACTGAATAAACAATATGGATTTTTCTGGGTCAATTCCTGCACAAAGCCAGTCTGTCACCATCTCTATAATATCTTCTTTAATCTTTTTTGTATCTTCATATTCACTGGTTAAAGCATGCCAGTCTGCAGCGAAAAATAAACAACTATACTCCTCCTGCAGGGTTCTCCAGCTGTCAAGGGCACCGAAAAGATGCCCTAAATGTAGTTTTCCCGAAGGTCTCATGCCGCTTATTACCCTTTTTGTCGTCATAAAAGTATTCTCCTATTATTAAATGTGTAAAATTTTACAGGGGTCAGAGAATGGTTGTCAGATTAATTTATAAAAAGGCCTCCATGGGATGTTAAGATTCCGGATAACCATAAGATATGTCGATAATTCTTAAAACTTAAAGTCCTTTTCTGAACCATGCATGCTGATCACTGTAAACTATTAAGGTCGTTCCAAATAATTTTTATTTATGAAATCTATTTCATCATCTTTATTTAAAATCCTTCCGTTTAGCATTTCAT
>JAXHUS010000151.1:0-2488 GCA_034189305.1 Thermodesulfobacteriota bacterium
TTTTAAAGATGATGAAAGTATTTACATTGAGAACAAAAAGGATATAAAAACTTCCTTTAGAGCCCAGATCTTAATTCTGCATTATTTAAATAATTCTGATGGAGAACCACACGCCGGAGAGTGGATAACTTACCGGCAGCTTAAGACAGGACCTTTTTATTACCCCGCATTCAAAAAGCGTTCTATTGAAATTTTAGAGAAAAGTTTTAATAATTCCCCTGACAAACTTAAAAGTTCTGCCCTGACGTATGATGCAGAAAGGGCAGAGTTTGGAGATATGGGATTTGTTTTTCAGGTTTTGCCCAGGGTTCCTGTAGCCCTTGCCTTCTGGAAGGGTGACAGGGAGTTTGCTCCAGAGATTAATTTATTATTTGATTCAAGCATCACTCATTATTTGCCCCTGGAAGACATAACCGTTGTCTGCCAGGAACTTGCTTTAAAATTAGTACAAAAAGAATAAAAAGGCAGGAAGAAGGGTTAAGATGTTATTAGATTATATACCAATATTAATTTTTATGGTTTTAGTGGTGGGTTTTGTGGGGGGGACAATAATTTTATCAGCATTTTTAGGCAATAAAATACGGTCAAGGGAAAAGATGATGCCTTACGAATGCGGAATGGATCCTATAGGAACGCCCCGAAGGCCTTTTTCCATAAAGTTTTATATTATCACTTTACTTTTTTTGGTTTTTGATATTGAGGTAGTATTTCTTTATCCCTGGGCCGTTATATTTAAAGAACTTAAGATTTTCGGCCTGATAGAAATGGGTGTGTTTATTTTTATCCTGCTTGTGGCATATGTTTATGTGTGGAAGAAAGGAGCTTTAGAGTGGGAATAGAGAGCCATTTGGGCGACAATATTTTAACCACAACCTTAGAGGCACTGGTTAACTGGGGAAGGAAGAATGCCATATGGCCTGCAACTTTTGGCCTGGCATGTTGTGCAATGGAAATGATCGCTTCAGCATCACCCCGCTATGATCTGGCAAGATTTGGAGCGGAAGTATTCAGGGCTTCTCCCAGGCAGGCAGATTTAATGATAGTTGCAGGGACGGTTACAAAGAAAATGGCACCTGTCGTAAAAAGGATATATGAACAGATGCTGGAGCCGAAATGGGTAATTGCCATGGGGGCATGTGCTGCATCAGGGGGCATATTTAATACTTATGCTGTTATACAGGGTGTTGATAAAATTGTACCCGTTGATGTATATATTCCCGGGTGTCCTCCCAGACCGGAGATGCTGATACAGGCTATAAACAAACTTCAGGATAAAATAAGCAGGGAAAAATTCCCCCGATAAAGAGGTTTTGGGCTATGAGCGTTATTGAAAAGACAATAGAAAAACTAAAGGATCAATTTAAAGAAAGCATATTAGATGTAACCGAATTTCGAGGAGAGACAACGGTTAAAGCAAAAAAACAGGATATTGTAAAGATATCAAGATTGCTCCATGATGATCCCGAACTTTCATATGATTACCTTTCGGATGTAGTAGGTGTAGATTATTTAGGAAATAAACCCAGATTTGAAGTGGTTTATCATCTTTATTCAATAACAAACAATACAAGGTTAAGGGTTAAAGTTGATGTGGATGAGAAAGACCCGAAGGTAGATACGGTAACAACAATATGGAGGTCTGCAGATTGGCCCGAAAGGGAATGTTATGATTTGTTTGGAATAAAATTTAACCACCATCCTGACCTGAGAAGAATTCTTTTGCCCGATGAATGGAACGGCCATCCCTTAAGAAAAGATTATCCCCTAAAGGGAGAAGATCAATGCTAAAAGAAAAAAACAGGACAGAAACCATGACTTTAAATATGGGGCCTCATCACCCAAGTACGCACGGGGTTTTGAGGGTGGTTTTAGAGCTAGATGGAGAAGTGGTAAAAAAGGCGACGCCACACATTGGATATCTTCACAGAGGCCTTGAGAAACTTGCGGAACACCGGACATATCATCAAACAATCACCCTTACGGACAGAATGGATTACCTGGGGCCCATGATAAACAATTTAGGTTATGTGCTTACTGTTGAGAAGATTCTTGACGTAAAGGTTCCTCTGCGAGCTCAATATATAAGGGTATTATTGTCTGAACTGACAAGGATTCAGAGCCATCTGGTCTGGATGGGAACCCATGTTCTTGATATAGGCGCAATGACCCCGGTACTTTATGCTTTCAGGGAAAGGGAAAAAATCCTGGATTTATTTGAAATGGTGTGCGGAGCCAGAATGAATCCAAGTTACTTTAGAGTCGGAGGTCTGCCTTACGATTTGCCCGATGGCTTTACCGGCAAGGTAAAAGAGTTTGTGGAAATGATGCCTTCTCGCATTGATACATATGAAGACTTAATTACAAATAATAAAATCTGGATGATAAGAACAAAAGAAGTGGGTGTTATAAGCAGGGATGAAGCTATAAACCTGGGATTAAGCGGGCCGGCTTTAAGGGCATGTGGGGTAGACTGGGACATTAGAAAAGC
>JAXHUS010000152.1:0-6610 GCA_034189305.1 Thermodesulfobacteriota bacterium
AAAAACTATCCATTTGTTTGCCTTTTTAGATTTGGAAAATACCAGGGTTACTGTTTGAAAGTCAGGAATTTCAACTGAAAGAGAACTTGCTTGAAGATCAAGGTAAGGAATATATTCCATTTTATCTTTAGCTATGTATTTATAAAGCTTTTTTAAGGTATATTCCTTTCCTTGATATAAATACCTAAAATTATTACGCTTCAGTTGGCAGATAACATTATAACCGGTCTGATAAACGGCTTTTATGACCTTAGGACATGCAAACCAGCTGTCAAAAAGTACAAAACCGGCTTCTACTCCATAATTCCATGCCTTTTTACCATCTCTATTAGAATATCTGTTTTCTTACAAAAAGCTTCTTTTCTCCTTTTATATGCTGATGTCCTTCTATCCATTGCCTTATGAAAAGACCCCTCAGGCCTTAATGCTCTAGAATAGGTGTCCTTTTTTGCATTAATATACTTAATAAATATGATAAAGAGCTAAACCTCTTTTTGAGAAAGGGAAGCAGTATTATTGCGAAATATATGTTTACCGGAGAATATCCTTTCTCCTTCTTCCCTCCACTACTTTTTAGATGGGTTGAAAAATTTAACTTCTTAAGTGCTTTATATAAATCATAATCTATTCTTAGAAGTTTCTCTTTATGCTGACTTTATATTATAAACTATTTCACCTTGAAAATATGTCATGTTTTTGATAATCTCTTTCATAGTGGGTACTCCTTATGCTGACTTTTTTGTTATTTTGTAATTGTTAAGTGTAGCAGATTGAGAGCCGCTCTTATATCACTTTTACTGTATCCTGTTCTTTATCTAATCTTTTTTTACCTTTTTTATGTGCGAAACTTGAGTTAGTGACTTAACTTATTAAGAGATTTTAATAATATTTTTGAGGGGAAAGCTCATTATGTTGAACCTCAATCGTACCCCTCAAGATGAGCGTTAATCCCAAAAAATGCGTTTACATTTTTCGGTCAATACATAAATATAAAAGGCAAAAGGAAAATGGGAAAATTTAATTTCACTTTTTTTATTTTTTACAATTTATTTATTTTGCATATTGGTATTTGCCCTAAAAATCAATAAAGGAGGTTAAGAAAATGCGTGGCATTGTAGGAATAGTTTTCTATTTCGGTTGTTTAGTTATAGCGTTGTTAGCCGCTTGTTCACAAAAGCCCATAGAGATTACAGAGGTAAAGCATTATCCTGTTGACAGCATGGAAGGAATTATTAATAAGTCTGGAGTGCAAATGGACAAAAAGATAACAAGTGATGGAAAAGGCTCATTGCGGATTACCACGGGTAAGCCTACCACAGTTAGGCTATTTGAAACCGGAGATATTGATATCGAAAATGCACGACTGATATATCAAGCCAAACTTCGTTCCGAAGGCGTTGAGGGACAGGCATACATTGAAATGTGGTGCCACTTTCCTGGAAAAGGGGAATTTTTCTCTCGTGCTCTTCAATCTCCGCTATCAGGAAGCAATGACTGGACATCGCAAGAGACCCCTTTTTTTCTAAAGAAAAATGAAAATCCTGACAATATAAAGATTAACCTTGTTATCAATGGAAAAGGAATAGTCTGGATTGACGACATCCGTTTAATAAAGGCTTCGTCAAAATAAATTATTGATAATATCGATTGGTTATAGGCAAACGTCTGTCTTTCCCAAAGGCTTTAGGGGTAATTTTGATTCCGGGCGGTGATTGACGCCGTTTGTATTCATTGGAATCCACCATTTGAATAACGTCCCTTACAATTTTTCTGTCAAAGTCCATCTTAACAATCTCATCCTGGGACCTGTCCTCTTCCACATATGCCTTTAATATGGGGTCAAGCACAGAGTAAGGAGGTAATGTGTCCTCATCTTTCTGATGGGGTCTCAGTTCAGCCGTGGGAGGACGTTTTAAAATGCTTGCAGGTATAATATCCGTGCCTCTCTTTTTGTTAATATACTCACAAAGCTCATATACCAGTGTTTTGGGTACATCTTTAATAACGGAGAAACCTCCTGCCATATCACCATAAAGGGTACAGTATCCTGTGGCAACCTCGCTTTTGTTTCCCGTTGAAAGTACAAGCCATCCGAACCTGTTTGAAAGGGACATTAAGATGTTACCTCTGATACGTGCCTGCAAATTTTCATTCTCCTTCCCGGGCCTGCCGTATTTAAAAGGTCCTTTCAATTCTTCAATATAAGCCGAAAAGATGGACTTAACAGGTACTGTGATTAACTGTATATTAAGATTTCCGGCTAAAATCTCAGCATCTGAAAGGGTTTCTTTTGAAGTATACTGGGAAGGCATTGTGACACCTGTTACATTGCCATTTCCCAGGGCAAAGACTGCAATGGCCGCTGTAAGTGCGGAATCAATTCCTCCACTAAGACCGACTACTACCTTCCCAAAACCGTTTTTTAACACATAATCCCTTGTTCCTGTAACAATGGCCTCGTAAACTTCCTCTATTCTTCCCAGTTCTTCAGCAAATGGGGCATTAATGGCCTTCCTGTTTTCGTACCTTTTTGATTTAAGCACTATATGTTGACACTCTTTACATGCAACTTTTAATGAAGGTTGCAAAGGAAGATCCTTGATTTCAACATCCGCTATAACGAGGTCTTCTTGAAAGCTTTTTCCCGTTGCCATAAGTTCCCCCTCGGGACTTACTATAAGACTTCCTCCGTCAAATACAAGCTCATCCTGTCCGCCAACAAGATTATTATAACATACAAAGGTTTTTGTCCTTTTTGCTAATTTGATTAACATTCTCCTTCTAAGGGCAAGCTTGCCTGCATGAAAGGGAGAAGCGGAAATGTTAAAAATAATTTTTACCTTGTTCTTAACGGCCCATTGTTCTGGTTTTCCCCCTTCAATCCAGATATCCTCGCAAATAGTAACGATGCAACGTACATTGTTTTGATCCAGGACAATACATTCAGAGCCCGGGGAGAAGTACCTCATCTCATCAAAAACCCCATAGTTAGGCAACTCAACTTTATAGTATGTACCAACAAGATGGGTGTCGGAAATAACGGCTGCCGCATTGTAGACTCTGCCATTCTGTGAGTCGGCAAATCCAACAAGAGCTGTAATTCCTCCAGTCTTTTTTATAACCTGGGAAAGTGCCTTTTTATTATCCTTAATAAACTGCGGTTTTAAAAGAAGATCCTCCGGAGGGTAGCCGCAAATGACAAATTCAGGAAATGTAACTATATCAGTATCTTTTTCCTTTGCATGTTCCATTGCGGTAATAACCTTGGATATATTTTTTTTAAAGTCACCTACAGTCGGGTTGATCTGAGCAAGTGCAATTCTTAAGTTGCCGTTTTTATCCATTAACCCTATCTTCTATATGGCAACAGTTTACAGGGGAAGTTGACAGGGTTCAGAAAAAGACCTTAATTCTTTAACTGAACAAGGTTTCAACATCCTTAGGGTGTATAAATGCTTGATAACCTATAGAATCCTATCATAAAAAGTCCATCTGAAAACTGATCCCTGACGACCCTTGTGAACTGAACCGATACTTTCTTTTAAAGAACCGGCAGATACTTGTCCAGTTCATACTGGCTGACGTGGGTCTGGTATTTGTCCCATTCTATCTTTTTGTTTTCAATTAACTTATAAAATATATGTTCTCCCAGAGCTTCCTTTACAAGCTCACTTTTTTCAACCTCTAATATGGCTTCATAGAGGTTTCCCGGCAGCTCCTGAATCTTTAATGCCCTCTTCTTATCAGGGGTAAAATGATAAATATCCTCCTCAACAGGATCCGGAATAGGGTACTTCTCTTCTATCCCTTTAAGACCTGCTGACAACATCACTGCAAAAGCAAGATAGGGATTGCATGCCGGGTCAGGGGCTCTGAATTCAATCCGCGTGGCCTTTTCTTTGCCGGGCTTATACATGGGTACCCTTACCATTGTAGACCTGTTTCGCCTTGCCCAGCTTACATATACCGGCGCTTCATAACCGGGAACCAGGCGCTTGTATGAATTTATCCACTGGTTGGTCACGGCTGTAAACTCCCTGGCATATTTTAATATGCCTGCAATATAACCTTTTGCAGCATCTGAAAGATGAAATTTATCATCAGGATCGTGAAAAGCATTAGAATCACCTTTAAACAATGACTGATGGGTATGCATCCCGCTGCCGTTTTCCCCGAAAATGGGCTTGGGCATAAAGGTGGCATAATACCCGTTCATCCTTGCTATCTCTTTAATCACTACCCTTAATGTAACAGTCTTATCAGCCATCCTTAATCCTTCGTCATATTTCATATCAATCTCATGCTGGCTGGGGGCTACTTCATGGTGACTGTATTCTATGTCTATTCCGATTTTTTGCAGGGCAAAAATAGTATCCCTCCTCAGTGCTCCCGCCATATCCAGGGGGGTTGTATCAAAATACCCCCCTTTATCAAGCACCTCCGGCACTTTATTATTTGCAAAATAGAAATATTCCAGCTCAGGTCCTAAATAAAAAGTATATCCTTTATCCTTCGCCTTCTGTAAAACCCTCTTTAACGCGTATCTGGGGTCACCCTTATAAGGAGTTCCGTCCGGTTCTAAAATATCACTGAACATCCTGGCAACCGGCTTATCTTCTCCACGCCAGGGCAAAAATTCAAATGTGGCGGGGTCCGGTCTGGCAATCATATCACTCTCTTCTATACGGGCAAATCCTTCAATAGAAGATCCGTCAAATCCCATTCCCTCACTGAGGGCCTCCTCCAGTTCAGATGGTGTAATGGCAAAACTCTTTAAATATCCCAGAACATCTGTAAACCATAATTGAATAAAACTAACATTTTTTTCTTTCACTATCTTTATAACATCACTTTCAGTTTCGCAAATCATCTTTCTTCTCCTTTACTTTTACCTTATCATACTAATTAAAAATTGCAGGATATTAACATTTTAAATTCACAATGATAAATATATCCTTTTCCTTTTCAATATTCAATAAACCTTATATATACATAATGTCCTCCTTTCCGACGGTTTAACATGTCGTTTGGCTGACGGCCTTAAGCTTACAGGTAAAAAAATAAAGTTATCCTTTACATACGCAAATGACATTTGTTTCTGATATATACTCTATCCTATTGCCATAGAACCGGTCTCACCCGTACGGATGCGAATACATTCCTCAAGGTTCATAATAAAAATCTTTCCATCACCGATTTGACCGCTTTTTGCACCTTGTATAATTGCCTCAATAGTGGGTTTGAGAAATTTTTCCTCATTGATTGCAATTTCCAGCTTGATTTTTTTTAGAAGACTCCCTGCTTCTTTATGGCCTCGATAAACTTCTGAAATTCCTTTCTGCCTTCCACGTCCGAGACAGTTGGAAACTGTAACAAGATGGACTTCCTTTTCTTCAAGTAATTTCATCACTCTATCCAAACGATCCGGTTGAATAACGGCAACAATATATTTCATGGCATATTCTCCTTAATCTATTAAAGTATAAGCGGTTTCCCGATGTTCGGTCAGATCCAGTCCAATCCGTTCATTATTCTGGGAAATGCGTAACCCAAAAATGGCGTCCACAACTTTCAGCAAAATAAATGACACAACAAAGGAATAAATTATAGTAATAAGAACTGCCTTTGTCTGTATAATTAATTGTCCTGCATTACCATAAAAAAGGCCATTTGCTCCACCTGGGTTTACAGCGATTGTAGCAAAAAGACCGGTGGCAAAGGCACCCCAAATTCCACCGATTCCATGGACACCAAAGGCATCAAGGGAATCATCATATCCGAGCTTTACTTTGATTATTGTAACCATAATATAACAAATAAAACCTGATCCAATTCCGATTACTATTGATCCTATGGCATTAACAAATCCCGCTGCCGGTGTTATTGCGACAAGCCCTGCTACAGCGCCGGTTATTACTCCTAACATTGTAGGACGGGAGTTAAATATGCAATCCATCACTGCCCAGATGAGTCCTGCTGAAGCAGTTGCTACATGTGTGGTTACAAAAGCGTTTGCAGCAACAGCATTTGCCTGCAAAGCGCTTCCCGCATTGAATCCAAACCATCCAAACCAGAGAAGACCGGCGCCAAGCACGGCAAATGGTAAATTATGAGGTGGAGATGTAGTTCCGGGATATCCGCTGCGTTTACCCAAAACCAGAGCTGTTGTGAGGGCTGCAATGCCGGCATTGATGTGAACTACTGTTCCACCTGCAAAATCAAGGGCTCCGTCCGATTGTAAAAACCCTCCTCCCCATACCCAGTGGCATACGGGGTCGTATACAAATGTCCCCCAGAGTAATGAAAAAATACAGAATGCCGTGAATTTCATACGTTCTGCAAAAGCCCCTATAATAAGGGCAGGTGTTATTATTGCGAACATGCCCTGAAAAATCATAAAGGCAAGATGCGGTATGGTTGTGTCCGGGAAAACTTCAGAACCGATACCTTTTAACCCTAAAAAAGACAAATCTCCTATAACACCCTTTATATCCGTACCAAATGAAAGACTGTATCCAAATAAAACCCACTGCAGCGTCATTATACAAATAATAATAAAACACTGCATTAGGACAGAGAGGATATTTTTTTTACGAACCAGTCCTCCATA
>JAXHUS010000153.1:0-7676 GCA_034189305.1 Thermodesulfobacteriota bacterium
CTCAATACCCTGATGGGACTGATTTAGATGGTACCGGCGGTATTCCCGATTATAGTGATTTTTCAAGAACAGTATTAGTCGAGAATGTTGATGATAATAATTACTCCGGCAGTCCAGTTCCTGATGGAACCACTGCTTCAAAAAGAGTTGTAGTTACTGTCTCCTCTGCAAAAATTTCGGATATAGTAATAAAGTGGGTTGCAACAAGAGAGGGGATGGAGTTGATGTATTAAAACGAGGTATAAGGTATGAGGTGTAAGGTGTAAGGTATAAGGTTTAAGGTACAAGGTATAGGATAATGGGGAGGTTTCAGGAGCTTAAGGTGTGGCAGAGGGCAAAGGAATTTGCTGTTTTTATTTACAAATTGACTGAACAGGGTTCATTTGCTAAAGACTATGGTCTAAGGGACCAAATTCGAAGAGCTGTGGTTTCCATTCCAAGCAACATTGCAGAAGGTGATGAACTGGACACAAACCGACAGGCAATCAGGTTTTTTTACACAGCAAAAGGTTCCTCCGCTGAAGTTCTTACTCAAGCCATTATAGCTTTTGAAATCGGTTATATTACAAAGGAACATTTTGATCATATACAAAAAGAGTCCAAGGCCATTTCGAGTATGTTAACCCGACTTATTCAGATTAGATCATCAAATATTAAAAACCCTAAACCCTAAACCCTGTACCTTATACCTTGTACCTTATACCTTACAGTTTTGCGATCAGCCTTGGAGTTAAAACGTATGACTTATCCATTGATATTAAAAGATAACAAAGCCGGCCTCACCCTTATTGAGTTTATAGTTGCTTTTGTACTTACAGGGGTTATGATTGCAGGAGCGAGCTTAACCTATGTTCATTTTATGGATTCCTGTAGCAGAGAGCATTCCTGCATGGAGACTCAAAGACAGGGAAGCTACGCCATTGGTGAAATGGAAGGAGTGATTAAAAGGGGCACGGATTTTACCATTGATGATTATGGAAGTGGTAATGACAATAAGATTACCATAACCAGTGACAAAGGAGACAGGATATTTTACCAGGAAACCGGTGAAGCTAAAAATCCCATAAAGGATAATCTGGGAAATACTATTATACCTGATACCCATGTGGAAGGCATCGAGGTTGAGAGCCTTCAGTTTACTGACGAAACTGGGGGTAAAAAAAAATTAGTAAGAATAGATTTGAAAGTTAAAGACAGTGAACAATCTTATGATTTTACCACTTCAGTGCGCCTGCGAAATTAGTGAAGCGGTAATTCCGTTACCTGCCTTCTTTATTTAATTTCACGAAACTTCATCCTTGACATTAGGTCGCATTTGACCAATAATAAAAAATGTGAGCGGTAAGGAGTTTATCCAAAAAATAAAAAAGTTGGGACATAAGAATAATGTTCTTGTTAAATTTGTAGATAGGCGTGGGAAAGGCAGTCATGGCACCTTATTTTACGGTAGACATTTTACTATTGTTCGTAATCCTTGGGATGAACTGAAAACTGGAACTATACATGCTATGCTTGGTCAACCTGGCTTATCAATTGGTGATTTTAAAAACCTATAGGAGGGAATTATGCAAAATTTTATTTATCCTGCTACTTTGACCCCGGATAATGATGACGGTGGCTTTGTAGTAAAATTCATTGACCTTCCTGAGGCCATTACTCAAGGTGAAAATGTTGATAATGCCTTGTCTGAAGCAGCAGATTGTCTGGAGGAGGCTATAGCTAACCGAATTGAAATGGGCCGTCCCATTCCCAATCCATCCACTGCTAAGAACGGACAATATGCAGTTCCACTACCTGCTCAGATGGCAGCCAAAGCAGTACTTTATATCGCTATACAAGAAATTGGCATTTCCAATGTTGATCTTGCAAAAAAACTGGGTTGCGATGAAAAGGAAGTCTGTCGTATGCTTGATCCACATCATTCATCCAAGATTCCACGGATTGAATTTGCTTTATCAGCGATGGGCAGGAAATTGGTTTTAGGTGTCCAATAAAAATTGTCATCGCAGTTGAAAACAGTATTATGACAGTGATCACAAACTAGTACAACGATTCAATAAAATAGTTACAAATAAAATTCAAATATCAAAGCTCAAATGTCAAATGAATGTCAAATGCAAAAAAAACAAAATACTGTTTACCGATCACTATTTTTGGCATTTTGTAATTTGTATTTGATTTGTAATTTGGATTTTGAAATTCGTCATTTTTGCTAACGAAATATGTATATGTTTTAATGAAACGATATGCTAGCCATTGAAAAAAAGAAGAAATCAATGAAAGTACATTATCCCAATCACTCATTTACTGCAGGAGTTATGATTTGAGGGTCAGGAGCCGGAGGATGTTAAAAAAGGAAACAGGCATAGCACTGGTCACAGCGCTGTTCTTTTTGCTTTTTATCAGTATGGCATGGTTTACTTTTTCATCCCTGGGACCATGGGAGGCATGGATGGTTAAAAATCAACTGGAGTCCGGCCAGGCCGCATATCTGGCTGAGACCGGGATCCAGCAGGCGCTGTGGAGGCTGGAACAGGATTGGGATTGGAGAAACTGGGGTGGTAGTTTGCCCTCTTCAGCATGGTCGGGGTCTCATGGAAGTGATGTTGATGGAAATTATTATGAGTGGAATGGAAATCTTGGGGACGATGGACAGAGCTACTTGGTAAAGATAAGAGATAATGGGATTATAAAAGATAAAATAGTATCAACAGGGACGGCCGATTCTTCTTCCCGGACCGTTGAATTGGAATTGGCCTCGGCTTTTGATTATGGATTATATTCATATGGACAGATGGAGTTTAAGAGCAGAAGTTTTTCAGTAGCAGGGGATAATATCAATGGGTATGTTTATTCAAAAGACAATATTATAGACAGTTCCGGTTTTTTGAGCGCCGATAAGATAACCGGTAAATTTCAGGGTGGCCCGGGTAATTTTTTCTTTTTCCCTAAAAAGATCCCCATGCCTGAACTAAATGTAACTTCGTATATTACTGACTTAAATAGTTATAAGTCCACGATGGACACGTACATACAAATTTTAGAATTGTTTTCTTTTTTGTGGGGGGATAACAGGTCAACCATAGATGATAATTTACCCTTTAACAACAATAAATATTTTAACAATCCGAGTGGTATTACTATAAGAGGCGATCATTCATTTTTAGCACCATATGCTGTTGGCTTTAAATATGCTGTTGATATTGGGGGATCCTGGGGGGGTATTCCTAATAGTCAGACCACCATTGATGCAGGAAAAACGGTGGTGGTGAAAGGAAATGCCGTTATTCGTAACAGACTTGTGGTTAACGGCCGTTTTTTTATTAACGGAAACCTAAATATTTACGACAATATCCCAGGTGAACATAATGGAATAACGATTGGTAGTGGGGGCCTTCTTTATATTGGTGGAAACCTACATGCGGAGACAAAACATCATGATTCAAACGATGCCTTCTTAGTGAATGGAGGTCTCTATGTGAAGGGGGATATATTTATAGATAATGCTTATGCCGATGATGTTGATCGGTATCACTGTGTAACCGTTAATAATACGGTTTTTGCTAATGCCAATTTTGAAATTACCGATGATGTAAGGGGAAATGAGGCATCGGCAGGAAGAGGACTAATCGTAATAAACAATCCTACAAGCACAGCGGGCACTATGGACCACGCCGCTATATTTGGAGACGACATATTAAATAATAACCAGAATCATCCATTATTTATACTGGTAATAAATGATTTATTAATTAAAGATGGTATTGGAGCTTTGGAAAACTTATATGGTTTTATTTACAATGGCGGAAAATTATCCAGAACCGAAGCAGGTGATTTTAGTAAAATTAGCCCTACAAAAGTAAAAGGGGGGGGTATAATTGCCAGCGATTATGGTGACCTTTTAACAGGAGGGGCTATTACTTATCGAGATTTTAAAAGTCAATTATATAATTTAGGGTTTACTGATAATAAGGATTATGTAAGGCCGGTATTGTGGAAGGAAGAAAATTAGAGATAGGGGATAGGGTATAAGGTTTAAGGTACAAGGTTTAGGGTTTAAGGTGATCAGGAAATGGGGGATTTTCATGCTCCTTTGTATAATTTATTACATGAATGTTTCATCAGGAGGTAAACTAATATGTCTGAGTTGCTTGAACGTGCAGTAAAAAAGGCAAGAAGGCTTTCTGAAGTTGAACAGGATACGATTGCCGCCATTATTCTTGAAGAGCTTGAAGATGAGGCTTGTTGGGAACAAGCATTTTCCGGCTCGCAGGATACGCTCGCCAGGTTGGCGGCAGAGGCAATGGAGGAAGACGAAAGAGGGGAAACAGAAGAACTTGATATTGATTCACTGTGAAATCGAGAACTACAAAAAATTTTAGAAAGGCATTTTCCTTATTACCAGAACAGGTTCGTGTTCAGTCGCGTGGAGCGTATCAACTTTTCAGATAAAATCCATGGTATCCGGGCCTGCGGTTCAAGCAAGTGCATCCCGGTATTCCAATTTACTCAGTACGAATATCAAAAGGTTATCGCGCTGTCGGCCAAAGGACAGAAAGCGGAATGGTATGGTTTTGGATTGGCTCGCACTCGGATTATGACAAGCTGTTATCGCAGATGTAACACATGGACTGACAGATCACTCAACGTGCATACCATTTCTTTACTTCTTTCATGCTTTGTTGTGATCGAAGGTCATGGAGCTATTTTTAATTCAAGAATATTGCCTTATACCTTACACCCTATACCATATACCCTGTACCTCTTACACCTCATACCCTGTATCTTATACCCTAAACCCTGTACCTTGAACCCTATACCTTTATTTTTTATTTCATATTTAAAAACTTTTATGCTATTATTAAATGTATATCAATATTAGGCTTTACACATATGTTCAATTTTCTCCATTCTTCTAAAAGTTGCATAGGGCTGGATATAGGTTCCCACACTGTAAAAGCGGTTCAATTAATTAAAAAAGGGGCCTCTGTCCCTCATGTTACCAGTATGGGAATGGCCGAGATAGATACCAACATTGAACAAAGTGGAGAATCAACAGTATCAGCCGTTAAAAGTGTCTTAAAGGACTGCGATTTTCAAAAAACCCGATTGGTAACCTCCCTGGGCGGCGGTTTAATTATAATAAAGCAGACATCCCTACCTATTTCCTCCCATAAAGAAATCGAAGCATACTTAAAATGGGAGGGCAGTCAATATATCACTTTACCCATGGATAGTGTGGTAATAAAATTTCAGCCCCGATATTTAAGTAGCGATAAAAAAAGTACTGAGGTATTATTGGTCGCAGCAGATAAAAATTTATTTGAAAATCATATTAATTTTCTAAGCCAGATTCAATTAAAACCCGAAGTTGTTGATGTTAATCCCCTGGCTCTGGCAAATGCTTATCTCGCCCTTAATCCTGATAATGAAGATAGAAATATTGTTATGCTGGAAGTAGGCGCTGCAACTACGATATTGAATATATTTCGGAAAGGTGGATTCTTTTTTACCAGAGATTTGTCTATTGCCGGAAATAAATTCACCCTTGAGGTTCAAAATTCCAGGAAAGTGGATTCTTTTTTACCGGAGTTGTCAATAGATGATATAGATTTTTACCAGGCAGAAATTCATAAAAGGGAAGAAACACTGGATTTGGATATAATAAAAGCGGTTCTCAATAAATTGCTTTTAGAGATTCGTCAATCCCTGCTTTTTTATGATAACAAGACCGGGGGCAGAGGATTTAAAGAGATTATTTTAACCGGGGGAGGGGCAAATTTGCCCGGACTTTCTTCTTTTCTGTCGGAAAATTTAAGTATCCCAATAACCTATTTTAATCCTCTGGAATATGTCCAGATTGATAACAAAATAGCTGACGATGACTTAATAAATAAAGGAACTCAATTTGCAATAGCAGTGGGTCTTGCCCTGAGGGGGTAATATATGGAATTTGAGATTAATCTTCTCACAATTAGACCATCTGCCGTCTGGATGGAAAAGATTTTAAATATTTTAAACAGGAAGATATTATTCCTGGTTTTATTATCAGTTGCAGGGATTGTAATATTAGTTGGTCTATATGCTAAGGGTATTACCAAAAAAACCGGTCAGGCAGTAATTGCAGGGCAAAAAATTTTAGAAATAACCATGGAAAAGCAGAGGGTTTCCAGTCTGGTAAATATTTTATATCAGATACAGAATAATAGGAATGTATGGTTTGGTAAGCTAAAAGCCCTGAGTGAGGTCACACCTGATCAGATATTCTTAACAAACATGGATTTTAAAGAGGTAACGGTAAAAAAGAGAAAAAATAAGAAAGATAGCCTAAACATACAGGGGGTGATTAATACATCCGTTGGAGAAGATCCCTCTACTTTTATTCAGAAGTTTATGAAGGATTTAAAGAACAAGCCCTCTTTTATGAAGGATTTTGAAGACCCGGTACTGGTTTCTGTGAGTAGTAACCAGAAAAAGGGGAAGGCAGAAAGCCTTGATTTTGAATTTCAACTTTTCAGAAAATAAAAGGGCAATTTGAAAAAAAACCTTATTATAATTTTGATAACCCTACTATTAATTTTGGGAGGGGGTATATTTTATTATTTTACTTTGTATAAAAGTAAAAAGGAGGGTGTGAAAAAATCAGTTCAGGAGGAAAGTAAAGTTGACTCAGACTCAAATGCCCTTATGGTTGAAAAGAAATATTTAACATCCCTTGCAAAAGGCCTGGGTATTAATTACTTCTCCGGGCAGGCAGAATCATTTCAAATGGATATTTCCTTATTTATGTATAACCGGATCAGTGAACTGGCAAATAAATGGGGTGTGCAGCTTTTAAGTTTCAGTCCGTCAGAAATTGAGAGAAAAGGGGATTATACCCAAAATGCTTTTGAAACGGAAATAAAGGCTTCCTATGGGGAGATGATCAATTTCTTTTATGAATTAGAAGAGATGGAAAAATTGTTCGTTAATAATTTAAAGATAACTGCATCAAAGGGAGATAAATCTTCAAGGGCATCCCTTAAACATACGGTACAATTTAGATTAAGCTGTCTGGAGTTTAATAACCCATTGCTGAAAGACTTAAAGATGGTAGACGAAAAATCCGCGCCGACTTACGATGGGAACACTTTACTGACGAAAGAAACGGCAATAAGAGACCCTTTTTCAAATCCTTTTGAAACTACCGCACCATTCCTGTCAGGATCCCCTTCCGGATTTGTAGACCTTTCAGGCGAACTTAACCTGATGGGGATTATCACTTCACCCTATCCCAGAGCCGCTATTATCGACCGCAAAATGGTAAAAAAGGGGGACATTATAAATGGCAAGGAGATTATAGAGATAAAAAAAGACAGGGCAATATTAAAGATGGGTGAGCAACTTTATATCCTTAAAATGAAGGAGGTTGTCTCTCCTAAAAATAAAGATGAAAGCAACTATTCAGGAGCCAGAAGTCAGTAGACAGAAGTCGGGAGTCAGGATTCAGAATGGATAGAAGACCGGCCAGGGATTTTCAAGACCTGATTGTATGGCAAAAGTCGCATCAGTTTGTTTTATCCATGTATCGTCTGAGCGATAGTTTTCCAAAGAATGAGACTTATGGGTTAACTTCCCAGTGCAGAAGAGCTGCAATTTCTATCCCTGCTAATATAGCTGAAGGTTTTAAGAAGAAG
>JAXHUS010000154.1:0-4091 GCA_034189305.1 Thermodesulfobacteriota bacterium
ATCATCTATAACCTGGGCATAGATATGGTTTAAGCTGCGATAAACACTTAAACGTGGTCTTTCTTTACTGCCGGATACCTTCTTTCTGACCCTTAATTTACGTTTCAATCTCAGTAGTTTCTTACTTTTAAGTCTTTCCATAATTTACCTGTCAACTATTTTGTTTTTCCACCTGCTGCCCCAACTTTTCCAACCTTTCGTATTATTTTTTCATCAACATATTTTATCCCCTTACCCTTATAAGGCTCAGGGGGGCGGAATCTTCTGATTTTGGCTGCTATTTCTCCAACCTTTTGTTTATCATATCCTGAGACCTCTATCTGGTTTTTATCAACTTTTATCTCAATTCCCTCAGGTATAGGAAACTGAATAGGATGGGAATAACCCAGTATAAGGTTTAATAAATTGTCCTTTGTTTGAGTTCGGTAGCCCATACCGTTAACTTCTAAAGTTTTTACAAATCCAACTGCTACACCCGTTATAGTGTTAGCTATAATTGTTCTTGTTAATCCATGTATGGAACGACTATTTCTATGATTATCCAAACGTTTTACCAATATTTCTTTACCTTTTATTTCTATACGAATCTTCGGACTTATTTCTAAGTTTAATTTACCTTTAGGCCCTTCAACTTCAAGCACAGAATCATGCATCGTTACTTTTACTTTATCAGGTATAACTACAGGGTTTTTTCCAACTCTAGACAAATTATCCTCCTTACCATACTGAACAGATCAATTCACCGCCCACATTTAATTCCTTTGCTTCCCTATCTGTTATTACCCCCCGAGAGGTAGATAAAATACTAATCCCGATTCCTTTTAAAACTTTTGGTATTTCATCTTTTCTAACATACCTTCTCAGACTTGGCCGACTAATTCTTTTTATCCCCATTATTAAATTATGTCCCAGGGCATCATATTTTAGGTAAATTCTCAAAATTCCCTGTTTTTTATCATTTATGACCTTATAATTTTTTATAAAGCCTTCATCCTTTAAAATTTTTGCAATAGCAAGTTTGAAATTGGAAGAGGGGATATCGACCTTTTCATGTTTTGCTTTAGCTGCATTTCTGATTCTGGTAAACATATCCGCTAAAGGATCAGTCATTACCATAATTTTCCCTTATTTATTAAGATTTATTACCAACTGGACTTTATAATTCCAGGTATCTCACCTTTTAGTGCCAATGTTCTCAAACAAATTCTGCATAAAGCAAACTTTCTATAAAAACCACGAGAGCGGCCACAAAGTGGGCAACGGTTATATTCTCTTACATGAAATTTTTGCTGTCTTTTTGCCTTTGCAATTAGTGATTTTTTTGCCACTGTTTTCTCCTAGTTACGAAAAGGCATTCCTAAATATCTAAGAAGACTCTTGCCCTCTTCATCACTCTTTGCTGTGGTTACTATTATAATATTCATTCCTTTTACCCTATCAATCTTATCATAATCAATTTCCGGAAAAATGATATGTTCTTTGATTCCCATTGTATAATTTCCACGGCCGTCAAAAGACTTTCCGGGTACCCCTTTAAAATCCCTTACTCTGGGAAGAGCGCTGTTGACAAGACGGTCAAAAAAGTCGTACATTTTGTCTTTTCGCAAAGTAACCATACAGCCAATGGGCATTCCTTCCCTTAACTTAAAATTGGAGATGGATTTGCGTGCCTTGGTAGCTATTGGTCTTTGTCCTGTAATCAAGGATAGTTCGGAGATTGCAGCGTCAAGGATTTTTATATTATTTATAGCCTCTCCCAGCCCCATATTAATTACAATCTTTTCCAGCCTTGGAACTTCCATAATATTTTTGTACGCAAATGCTTTCATCAAATCCGGAATTATTTCTTTTTTGTATCTTTCTTTAAGCCTTGGTATCATTTTTGCCATTTAACCTTCTATTATCTCCTTACATTTTCGACAAATCCTAACCTTTTCACCACTTTCAAGAAACTTTCTCTTAACTCTTGTGGGTTTATTGCATTTGCTGCAAATAATCATCAGCTTAGAAACATGTAAAGGCGACTCCTTTTCCAGAATACCACCCTTTACATTAGCTCCTGGACGGGTATGTCTTTTTACAATATTAACCTTCTCCAGCAAAATTTTTTCTTTTTTTGGTATTACTTTAATTACTTTTCCAATCTTGCCTTTATCTTTTCCGGATAATACAATTACCTGATCGTCTTTTTTAATATGTAAACTTTTTATCATAATATTGCTTTACTTTTATTTACAATAGATCTTTTAAAAACTGTGCACCCCTTTTTTTCTCACTTTTATAATCGTGCAAAATTTCACCTCGTTTTGTTTATATAACCATATTTAAAGAACTTCCGGTGCTAACGAAATAATTTTCATAAACTTTTTTGCTCTAAGTTCCCTTGCGACAGGTCCAAAAATACGGGTCCCTATGGGCTCATTCTGGTTATTTATTAAGACTGCCGAATTGTCATCAAATCGAATATAAGAACCGTCATTTCTCCTGATCTCCTTTTTAGTTCTGACAACAACAGCTCTTAATACATCTCCTTTCTTTACTTTTGTATTCGGAATAGCTTCTTTAACAGAAACAATTATTAAATCGCCAATTCGGGCATAATGACGACGAGTTCCACCTAAGACTTTAATACAAAAGAGCTTCTTTGCACCTGAATTATCAGCAGCGTTGAGTATTGTTTGCATCTGAATCATTAAATATCTCCGTATTACTTACTTTCGTAATAAGCCTTTTTTAAAATTTTTAATACACGCCATCTCTTTTCTCTCGAATAAGGACGTGATTCTATGATCTCCACTGTATCTCCAACTCTACATTCATTTTTCTCATCATGGCCTTTGTACTTCATTCTTTTTTTTATAAATTTTCCATAAGAAAGGTGCTTCCGTAAGCTATTAACTAAAACTACTACAGTTTTATCCATCCTGTCACTTGTAACCTGTCCAACCAATGTCTTCTTATTTCCTCTTTTTAGCACTTTATTTACTCTTTACTTTTTGATTTTATAATAGTTAAAATTCTGGCTATATCTTTTTTTACCTGAGGAATTCTCATAGTATTTTCCAGCTGACCTGTAGAATGTTGAAATCTTAAATTAAATAATTCCTCCCTCAAATCTGTTTCTTTATGTCTTAATTCTTCTATGCTTGAATCAACCAGCTCGTTAGGCTTCATACTATATCTCTCTTGATATAAACTTCGTTGCTATGGGTAATTTGTGTCCTGCAAGTCTAAAGGCTTCCCTTGCTGTATCTTCGTTAACTCCTTCCATTTCATAGAGCACTTTTCCGGGTTTTATCACCGCAACCCACTCCTCTGGAGAGCCTTTTCCCTTACCCATTCGTGTTTCCGCCGGTTTTTTAGTAATAGGTTTATCGGGGAAAATATTTATCCATATCTTTCCACCTCTTTTTACATATCTGGTCATAGCTATACGGGCAGCCTCAATTTGCCTTGCGGTCAACCACCCCCGACCTTCTGCAACAAGTCCATAGTCTCCAAAATTCAAACTACATCCTCTATACGCCATCCCTTTAACTCTTCCTTTTTGCATCTTTCGATGTTTAACTTTTTTTGGAGAAAGCATTATTTCCGGCTCCTATCATTTTGTGCTTTATTTTCCTGTATTACTTCACCTTTAAATATCCATACCTTAACTCCGATAATTCCATATGTAGTTTTAGCTTGAGCCACTCCATAGTCAATGTCTGCACGTATAGTATGAAGAGGAACTCTACCTTCTCTATACCATTCCCTGCGGGCCATTTCCGCTCCTCCCAAACGCCCGGCACAGGAAATTTTAATACCAAGTGAACCAAAACGCAGGGCAGTTGCTACACTTCTTTTCATCGCTCTACGAAATGCAACTCTTCTTTCCAATTGCAGAGCAACATTTTCCGCAATTAATTGCGGATCTATTTCCGCCTTTTTAACTTCTAATATATTAATTTGTATTTCTTTTGATGTAAGTTTTTGTAAATCTTCCTTTAGTGCTTCTATCTCCGAACCTTTTCTTCCAATCACAATACCGGGTCTTGCAGTATGAATATCAATACGAATAAGACTCACGGTTCTTCGAATCTCAATTTTAG
>JAXHUS010000155.1:0-3741 GCA_034189305.1 Thermodesulfobacteriota bacterium
ATATCTTGAAACCCTGGAAGGGAAATATGGACAGGAAGGTGAAAAGTTAATCTATAAATTTACAGATCATGGGGGGAGGAAGATTGCTTTAAGATATGACCTTACCATTCCTCTTTCCCGGGTAATCGCCATGTATCCTGAAATTATAAAACCCTTTAAGCGGTATCAAATTGCTCCCGTCTGGAGGGCGGACAGGCCTCAAAAAGGCCGCTATCGTGAATTCTTTCAGTGCGATGTGGATATTATCGGAAGCAAAAGCATGCTGTGTGATGCAGAGGTTATTGCCGTAGGTTACCATTGTTTAAAAAAGATAGGATTTAATGACTTTATAATAAAAATAAACAACAGAAAAGTATTAAATGGTATTGTAAATTTAATGGGAATAGATGAAAATAAAAACCACATCTTATTTAGAATAATTGACAAGCTGGACAAAATAGGAATAAAAGGGGTGGAAAATGAATTGATGGATACGGATTTTTCCAGGGATAAGATCTCCGGTTTTTTAAATTTGCTTCAGATAGAAAAAAAAGGGGATGAATTATTATTTGAACTTGAAAATAAATTAGAAAGTATTCCCCAGGGACTGGAAGGGATCAAGGAAATTCGTGAGATATCAAATTATTTAGCCGGTATGGGGGTGGAAGCCGGGCATTACGAGTTTGATCCGACATTAGCCCGGGGACTTGATTATTATACCGGCCCGATATTTGAGGCGGTCCTTAAAAGGCCGAAAATTGGAAGTATAATCGCGGGAGGAAGGTACGACAATTTAATAGAAATTTTCAGCAAACAAGGTTCCCCGGCCACCGGGATAAGTATTGGTCTTGAGAGAATAATAACCGCCATGGAAGAATTGGGAATGCTGCCTTTAAGTTCCACGGTTTCCCGGGTTTTCGTTACTGTTTTCAGCCGGGAAACTACCCGTCATTCCCTTGCTGTAGCTTCTCAATTGCGCCTTTCCGGAATAAACACGGAAGTTGCATTAAAGGAAGGCAAATTAAGTAAACAGCTAACCTATGCCAATAATAAAGGCATCCCTGTCTGTATAATTGTAGGCCCTGATGAAATTGGCTCCGGGAAAATAGTTATTAAGGATATGATAAATAACAGGCAGGAAGAGACATCAAGTGATAATTTAATAAACAGGGTTGAAAAAATTTTAGAAAACAATGTTTAGAAAATTTGTAATCATTACCGTTTTTATTGTCTTTTTACCTTCCCATAGCTTTTCCTCAAATAATATACCAATGGATAATTGGATATACATTGCATTAGACAGATTATTTGCTTTCAATTTAATTGAGACCGGATTAAGAGGAACAAGGCCTTACACCAGAGTAGAAGCAGCTCGCCTTGTAAATGAAGCTGCAATGAATAGGGATAGAATGAACCCCCGGGAAAAAGCTCTGGCGGAATATTTTTTAAGGCAGTTAGAGTGGGAATTCAGGGAAGAACTTTCTGAACATTATAAGTTTTCTAAAAGAAGTCCGAAAATCTATCTTAAACCTTTAAGAGATCTAAAAATTGCATTCAATAAAAGCCATGGAAATTCCACCCCATATGTCCATATTAATAAAGCGAATCAATTTCCCCTGATATACAATAACGGAGGGGTAAAATATCCCGAACATAATAATATCTCTTTAGAATTTTCGACAGAGGTGAAGGTTTTAAAACACCTATCATTTTATTTTCATCCCCTTTTTGAATATAAGCAGAATATACATAATAAAGAAGATAAGTCCGCCCGTTTTCACAAAATTTATGCTAAATTTAATTTTTTAAACACCGAACTTGAGATAGGACGTGATTCACTCTGGTGGGGACAGGGGAGACACGGCAGTCTAATTTTAACGGATAATGCCTGGCCCCTTGATATGATAAAAATATCGAATCCCGTTCCTTTTCTTCTTCCCTGGTATTTTAGTTATTTAGGGCCATTTAAATATACTTTTTTTGTTTCAGAATTAGAAAAAGACAGAATAGTACCTGAAGTAAAGTTGGGTGGATTCAGGATAAATTTTAAGCCCCACCCAGGGCTTGAGGTAGGATTATCTCGTGTCGCTATGATTGGAGGGAAAGGAAGACCCGATATAGGCGGAAATGAAATATTCAGTATAATTTTTGGAGAAAATATTACTAATGTGGATGAAGATACAAGCAATCAGATCGCCGCTATTGACTTTCGTTATAAAGTGCCTTTACAATGGAAAGTATTTGACCAGGCGGAACTTTACGGAGAATGGGGAGGAGAAGATGAGGCAGGGGGACTTCCTACCAAAGCGGCATATATTATAGGTATATATTTGCCAAAAATTACCGGAGACGGTCGAACAGATCTGTTAGTGGAATATGCCCGTACTCATAAATTATGGTACAGCCATCGTATTTACCATAGCGGATATAGTTACAAAAGCAACATACTCGGTCATCATATGGGCGGAGACGCATCCGATATTTACTTCCAGATAGGCAGATACATAAATAAAAGGCTCAGGGTGGAGTTTGAATTTGATTACGAAAAAAGGGGAAGAAGCCTGGACAACCCAATGAAAATATATCAATACGGTCTGAATGTAAAATATGATTATTGGGACAATTTAAGGCTCCTTTTAAGCTATAAGTACGGCAAAGTAGATAATTTTAATTTTTCTTCCGGTTCAGATAAAAAAAATCACCTCTATAGTCTTGAAATAAATTATAATTTCTGAATCTTTCCCGCAAGCGTCTAATATGTCATAATGACTTCTTTAAGTTTTTATAATTATGTCAATATGACTTATAAACCTATTGTGCCATTCTCCTAAATATCAATCATTCTGATGCATTTGAAAGACCGAATACCTGGCACATTTTATGCATTATATTCAAAACAAAAATAAATAAAAAAAGAAAGGAGGTAACATTATGAATATTATTAGATGGAGAGAAAAACCCTGGTTTGAATTTGACCCTTTTTCAGAAATTACAAAATTTAAAAGTGAAATGAACCAATTATTTGAATCCTTCCGGAACAGAACAACTCAAGAACCTGTTTTTCCAAAGGTATTTCCTGCATTAAATCTGACTCAGGATGAACATAACCTCTATATTCGAACTGAAATTCCCGGGATAAAGCCGGATGCTATTGATATTAATGTGACGGATGATTCCATAACCATAAAAGGCGAAAGGGTAATCAATGATCAAGAAGAAAATGTAAATTATCATAGAAGTGAGAGGGAAAGCGGTTATTTTAGAAGGGTTCTTGGCTTGCCTCTTAAAGTGGAATCGGAAAAGATTGAGGCAAACTATAAAGATGGGATTCTGACTATCAAAGCACCCAAAGCAGCAGAAGAAAAACCCAAAAAAATTTCGGTTAAGGCTCAATAAAGAAAGGAGGGACAAACAATGGCCGATGAAGATAAAAAAATTGAATTGAAAAATAAAGAAGAATTAAGGAAGGTAACGGAAGAAACCAGACCAGGTCCTGTATTTATACCGCAGGTTGATATATTTGAAGATGAGAATCAGATTACACTTTTAGCCGACATGCCCGGTGTAAATAATGAAAATGTAGAAGTCAAGCTGGAAGATGACCAACTCACCATTCGCGGCACGGTAAAAGAACCTGAAGGTAAAGATGAAACAGTAATTTTAAAGGAATATAATTGGGGAAATTACTATCGTCAGTTTACAATAGGTAAGGTTATTGATACAAAAAAGATAACTGCCGCCATAGCAGACGGTGTTTTAAGG
>JAXHUS010000156.1:0-3092 GCA_034189305.1 Thermodesulfobacteriota bacterium
AATGAAGCACAAGAATTAACTTTGATATTTTCTACCAATATGAAACCGAAAAACAATTAAATATAAAGTTTTGACATTTAGTCATTTGGATTTACATTTGACATTTGGATTTTGGCATTTGAACTTTTTAAACTTTATAAAACATTCAATTAGTTATAGATTAATAGCGAATCTTTATTAATCCTTTAAGAAAAACAACAGATGATGAAAATTCCTTCATTTAAAAAATTCTGGAAAAAAGAGAGAAAAGACCCTGATACAGCCCCGTCAAAAATATCGGAGATTAAGAGAGGTGAGCCTTCAGAAAAGAAACTTGCCGGTCTTGATATAGGCTCATATTCCGTTAAGCTTGCTTATCCCGTAGAACAGGGTTTTAAAGTAAAAGAGGAAAAGATATTTTCAGATGACCAGGACTTAAGGAAGGTAAGCAAAGATGATTCAATTAAGATGACACAGGAAGCGGTAAGCAGGGTTTTAGATTTTCTAAAGATTGATGAATCACAGGAATTTTTACTGGTTACCTCTCTGAACACAGGCAATTCCAGGCTAAGGCAGATAGGAATTTTCCCTGATGAAAATATAGTGGAAAAAATGGTTAAGCTTATACCTGCAAAAAATGAGGGGAATATAATATATGATATTCATAACCTGAAAGATGATAAAAAGAGGGAGGAAGAACAGGTATTGGTTGCTGCTGTGGAGGATTTCAGGATAAAAGAACATATTGACCTTTTAGGTAAAAGAAAGGTTTATTTAAAAATTATTGATATAAATCCTGTAAGTTTAATGAACATCTGTCTTGAAACCTATAAACAAGTTATAGGAAATACCCCTTATGTTGTGATTGATTTTGGCGCAAAATATACCAGTATCGCCATCTATAATAAGGGAGACTTATTTCTCAACCGCACATTAAAAATTGGCGGAACGGATATTACCGGACAAATTGCAGACAATCTGGGTATTTCTTACGGCGAGGCAGAAGAGCTAAAGTTAAATCGAAAATTTATTGAAGATGCGGTAATTGAAAATCCTGATCAGGAATTGCCATATAACTTTACTATAGTCAAACCTGTCCTTGATGAGCTTATAAACGGAATAAAATATACATTCACGTATTATGAAAATAAAACTGGTCTGGAATTCGAGTATATTTTCCTTGCCGGAGGATCTTCTAAATTTTCCAACCTTGACAGATATTTGAATATGAAATTAGGACTTAAGGCCATTATATTCGGACAGAAGTTTGAAGGATTAATGCCTAAAAGAAAAGTGCCTCCACATTTTGCCCTATCTATCGGTCTGGCATATAGAAATAACACAATACCTTTTGCCTTAAATCTGTTTGACAAAATTGAGAATTTATCCTTTTCTTTAAAGGGGGGTGCAAAAGAGGACTATATTTTATCAGAGGGTAAATTTATTAATCGAAAAGATTTGAAAAAAAGAGAGAAAACAAGTAATATTCCTTTAAAAACAAGAAAAGTAACAGAACCTGCATCTATTGAGGATAATTTTTTGGGGAAAATAAAAGAAAAGATTTTTTTAATTTTATCCTCATCAAAGGAAGGTACCGCCTCCGACAGGAACATCAACCGAAAAGAAATTATAGAAGTTAGTCTTACTATAATAGGCGGTGTCCTTCTTGCCGTAATTTTTTTAAATCAGCTTTTCTTTACACCGGCTAAAAAAAGTTCTTTACGGGAACTGAAAAAATATACAGATGTGCATAATAAAATGGCGGAAGTAGAATATATAACAAGATCTATTCAACCCGTTAAGGAAACTTCAGATAAGATTTTGTGGAGCAGGAAGCTAAAGGCTGTAAGCGCTGTAATCCCAAAAGAGCTGTGGATACCTTCCCTTTATGTAAAGATGGAGTCTTTCCAGACCAGGAATAAAAATGAGGAGATTCAAAAAAGAACCCTTTTTATTGAGGGTCGAATAAAATTGGATTCAGCTAAAGGACACCTTAATTATATAGCGGATTTTCTAAAAAACCTAAATGATGATAAAGGAGACTTTAGATGCTCGGATATTTCAAAGACCGGATTTGATTTTAACACTTTAAATTTCGTTGAGGCAAAGCCTAATAAAGAGGATCCGCAACTGGTTGATTTTGTTATTGCATGCCCTTACAATGAAAGATTTTTAAAGGTTGTCAAGATGAAAAAGGAAAAAAGCCCTGCCGAACTACTGGAAAAATTTATAGGCTCCACTGATATTGTGGAAAAATTCATAAAAAAATAAAATAGATAAATTCCAAAGCATGAGTTTCATATAAATAAGCTACGTGGAATAATATTTTAAGTTGTGCAGGAAGGATATTATAAAATGGAAGGTAAAATAGAGTTAATATCACTTGTAACTGCAATAATTTCAGTTTTTTTCTGGATTTATATGGTCAAATACCAGCCCGTAATCTCTTATACCAATAAATTAAATAAGGTGAACAGGGAATTCAGCGGAAAAATTGAGAAAGCAGAAGCATTAAAATCAAAAGAAAGGGCAAAAGAGACTTTATTTGAAATAAAAGATATTACGCAATTTTTAAAAAAAATCAACCGGCAGGCAATTGATTCGGGAATTAACTTCAATTCCATAAATCCGGATCCAAAGGACAAATCAACGTATAGGGTTGAAATCCACAGTGGTTTTGCAAATTTGCTAAAACTGCTGCGCCATCTGGAAAAGTCCGGATTAACAATAGACGATATTGCAATAAGGCCATATTCAAATACAGAATCGAAAATAAGTTTCTCTATAACCGATACAGGAGAAAAGGCGTCCGGTGAAGACAGAGCGACTTCAGAAAAATCCGAATTTTTAGCAGGAACAAATCAGTTAAGAGATCCTTTCAGGTCCTGGAGTGAAGGATATGGGCCGGCTTATATCAATCTGACATGGGAACATAAATTAACCGGCATAAGCATTGGGAAGATCAGAAGGGCCACAATTGATCACTGTTATTATACTATCGGAGATGAGCTGGGGGGGAAAGTTATAACTAAGATTACCAGTAATAAAGTATATTTAAAAAAAGGAGACAGGGAATATACAATTACATTTAGAAAATAGTAACCGTTTACGGT
>JAXHUS010000157.1:0-3892 GCA_034189305.1 Thermodesulfobacteriota bacterium
TGGGAGAAACGTCCGCTTTGGATGCTTGAGGTGCATACTAATAATGAGGATTATGCATATTCAAAGAGAATCCTCTATATAGAGAAGGAAGATATGACATGTTCCCTTTACGGCGGGGAATTCTATGATCAGAGCGGAAGACTGTGGAGGGGATATGGTCCTATTGTTCAGGCCCATGATGAAAAAACTTTATTTAGATGCTGGTGGGGATACCAGGTTTTAGACATAATCTCCGGACATTCTACAATCATGAGAATGTATCCCAAATTAAGGGACATTATAGTTCCTATGGAGGTTTTTACCATAAAGGGGTTGTTAAAAAAAGCCAAATAAGAAGAACTTCAATATAAAAGGAGTCTTCATTAAAGGGTGTGTTTTGAAAAATTTGAATTGCAATAGAATTTAAATTTTATAACATAAGAGGCTATTATTTTTTTATTGTATCGGCACATTCTAAAAGGTTAGATGAGGTAAAATATTTTTAATCAACCAATAATTCTATAATACATAAAATATTTAGAGGAGGGAGAAAAATGAAGAGATTAATTTTTGTTTTGCTGTTTTTGGCTATGCCCGATTTTATATCTGCAAATGAGATAAAACCCGGGATTGTTATTACAAAGGCAAATTATGAAAAATATAAGCCGGAATTAAAAAAACTACTTTCCCCTGTTACATTTACTCATTATGTTAACGGACTTAAAAACGGGTGGATTACTATGCCGATTGTTAAAACCGGGGATTATCTGGCGCCAGATGGTTACCTTAAACTGACTGCAAGTAATACAGGGAAATATAAAGTAGGTGAAAATAATAGACTGATTGGTCTGGAGGAAAAGAGTAAATTAATTGGATGGCCATGGAGGGGAGGAGCACCATTTCCTGATCCAGAGACTGGAACGGAGCTTGGATGGGATATCTATTACCGTTATGCTTGCAACCGTGATGAATTCCAGCTTCATAATGATTTCAATTATTATAATAATAACGGTTCAATGGAAAGAAAAATAGTCAACTATTTTTTTGGAAAGGTTTTCAATGGGAGATGTACCATCCCCCCCATACCGGAAATTCCCGGTAATAACGGATTGGTTCACTGGAAGGTCGCCATGCTTGTTACCGAACCATTTGATGTTAAAGGTTTTATAATGCTCAGGATTAACTATGAAGATATATTCAAACCGGATGATGTCTTTACTTATATTCCCGCTTTAAGAAGATTGCGCAGACTCACAGGGGCTGACGTTACCGACCCAATGCTTGGCAGTGACGCCTGCTATGATGATTTTGAAATGTGGCAGCAAAAGTTTGGCCCTGAGTTAGTTTTTCATGAACCACTTGTAGGAAACCTACTTGTCAATAAATTTACAAATATTTATGATTTCCCGGGGAGAAGGAAGGGATGGATAAAGGGTAACTGCTTTCAAACGGATTGGGAGATAAGGCCTGTATGGATTATGTCCGTTGATATGAATATGTCTGATTATAACTATTCTAAAAGGGTCTTCTATATTGAAAAAGAGGACAGGACTTTTCTTATTCATGCTGAGGATAATTATGACATGAAAGGAAGGTTATGGAAGGGCGCTAATGCCGTTGGCGTAACCATTCAACCTGGTACCAGACAAAGAACATGGCATGGGGGGATGTATAAGAATCATATATCAGGCCATACCAGCCTGTCTGATTTTAGCCCTATAGAGCCTAAATTGGATCAGGTTCGAATTCCATATGAATTTTTTTCAGTCAAGGGGTTATTGAGAAAGGCCAGATAAAAAATATTGGCAGTATTTGCATGATAGATTTTTTAGGATTTGGAATTGAATGAGTTGGAAATGAGGAGGTTTTATAATGAAAAATATATCAATGGTTGTAGTGGTTTTTATCTTGATACCTCTGGTTCTTGTTGCAGAAGAAATAAAACCCGGTAGGATTATTAAAAAAGAAAATTATCAGAATTACCTTTCAGATCTAAAAAGACTTGTTCCTTCAAGTCAATTTAAAAATATAGCTCATGGTTTACAAAGGGGCTGGATAACAATGCCGATAGTAGAAAAGAGGAATTATTATCCACCAAAGGGTTTTGTAAGGGCAACATCCAAAAATGGAGGGAAGTGTAAGATAATGCCTGTAAACAAGCTTATCGGATGGGAGGCAGGTCTTCCTTTTCCTGATCCGAAAACCCCTGTTGAACTTGCATGGGATACCTACAGAAGAAGACAGATGGCAGAAGATTTAGAGATTTATTTTAAATATCTGTTATTTACCAAAGAAATAAACATGGAAAGAAGTTTTACCTTAAGTCTCTGGAAGAAGTTCTGGGTAGGAAGGACGGATATTCCCCCTATTCCGGAATTGCCTGGCAATAATGGGGTGCTTAATTCAAAAGAGTCGATTGTAATTAAAAATCCATATGACGTAAAAGGATTTTCCATGGTAAGGATACGTTATGAAGATATTGAGAGGGTAGATGAAGTTTATTCCTATATTCCAGCGCTAAGAAGAATCCGACGATTGACTGGATCCGATGTATGTGATCCAATGCTGGGAAGTGATCAAATTTATGATGATTTTGAATGCTGGCGGCAAAAGATAGATCCAAAGATGACTTTTAATATTTTGGGAGTAAGGGACTTTCTTGTTCCGCGTCATTATACTAATAAACCATCTCAACGTTTCATGAAAAAGAATTGTTTCCAGGTTGAATGGGAGATGAGACCCCTCTGGATTCTTGTGATATTTACTAATGATTCGGATTATGCGTATTCCAGAAGAATACTTTATATAGAAAAGACGGATAAAACCTGCTCTTTGTATGGCGGAGATTTTTACGATCAGAAAGGAAGGTTATGGAGAAATGTTGGACCTATTATACAGGCAAGTGACCCTGAAACTCTATTTAGATGCTGGTGGGGCGTCTTAATTGCCGATCATATTTCAGGTCATTCCTCTACAGCCTATATGAGTCCAAAATTAAGGAATATTCTTGTTCCTCTGGATGTGTTTACCATTAAAGGATTATTAAAAAGGGCTAAATAACCAACATGATCTATGATCACAAACAAACATGAAAAAAGAATACAGAAGCCGGAAAAGAGAATTCAGGGAGATGGGAAATTTATTTATAAACTCTTTGTTCCGACTTCTGGATTCTCAATTTTCATATAAATGTAAAAATTTATAAAAAATTTTTCACATTTTAATATACGGAGGTAAAAAATGGGAAAAAAAGTCAGGATATTACTATCTAAAAGTGACCAGGATGCACATGAAATGGGAATAAGATATATTGCCCAGTTGCTTCGAGATACAGGAATGGAGGTAATTTTTACGCGTTATCATATTATTGACGAAGTAGCGGATGCAGCGGAACAGGAAGATGTCTTTGCAATAGGACTCAGTTTTTATGGGTCCGGGTTAATGTATGATGTTTCAAGACTTATGAAGCTGTTACAAGAAAAGGGATTGGATGATAAAATTGTATTTTTAGGGGGCACGATAGTGGAGGAGGAAAAAAAAGAGCTATTAAAATTAGGGGTGAGTGAAGTATTTTTGCCTGGAGTTGGCTCACCCCAGGATATTGTTAAATTTATTACCTCCAGAACCATGGTGAGTTAAAAAAGAAAGGGATCAATTGGCATGGTAAGATTATCTGACAACGGATTCCTGACCACTGCGAACTGTTACTAAGAATAGAAAGGTGAATGGAGAGGTTTAATTATTAACTTAAGGAGGAGAAAGTGGAAGAGAAGAAGTATATCATAGGAATAGATACAGGAGGCACATTTACCGATAGTGTTGTTGTAGACGGGGAGGGAAATATCTATGAAGGAAAAGCTTTAACCAATTATAAGGATTTTAAGGAAGGTGTTATAGCCTCCATTGAGGATGC
>JAXHUS010000158.1:0-3764 GCA_034189305.1 Thermodesulfobacteriota bacterium
CCACATCCTCACAGTTGCATGTAATCCAGCATTTATCCACTTCCGGGTTCTTGTCTGCCGCCTTAAAATGCAAAGGTTCACTAAGGGCAAGGTGGGGGGTACAAAGGGCTACATTGCCGGGTCTCCACCTTCTTACCTGAGACATGAATTGCTCATCAAGATGAACTTCGGGGATAAGGGTTCCGTCACCAAAGGTGATGGTAGGACTTAGATTGCTTACCACTGCCTTATCCGCAATAAACTCCCTTCCATCCTTTAACCTCACACCTGTTGCCACTCCATTTTTTATGATTACTTCTTCCGCATCGGCTTCCCTCATAACAACACCGCCATGAGCCTCAATAAATCGTCCCATAGCCTTGGACAGTTCTCCTGAACCACCGACTGAAATTCCGGTTCCATGGGTCTCTATAATCATATTTGGAACATAAAACCCTGTACCCAACGCGTCATAGTCCACTCCGGTCTGGGTTATCATTATAGCTAAAACAGCCTTCAGCTGAGGACTTTCAAAAATATTATCAATAACTTCATGGGTGTTTGCATGCATTAGCCATATCATTTCCCGCCCTTCATGGGTTCCCTCAAGGGGAGCAAAGATTTCGGAAAACCTGGGTGGGGGGTTAAATAAAAATCCACTGATAAAAATACCCATAGTAAGCCAGTGGTCATAAAGCTCATCATAAGTCTTTGCATCCTTAGGAGAAAACTTTGCTATTTCCTTTACAAACCTTTCTTTTTCCTTGTACCATATAAGACTGCTTCCATCCCTGTGGGCATTACAAAGAACTCCATGATTCGGGAATATATATTTTGAGCCGTAATTATAAAGCTCAAGATCCCTATAAACCGGTCCAATATGAATCCACATATGCATTACTGAATGAAGGTTGTGTTTAAATCCCGGAAGGGTTACCTCCTCGGAAACCACACCGCCACCAATAACATCCCGTCTTTCAAGGACTATAACCTTTTGCCCCGCCTTTGCAAGATATCCTGCGCATGTCAATGCATTGTGTCCTGCTCCAATAAAAACAAAATCATATTTTTCCATTTAGTACCCTCCATCTTTTTATATATAATAAAATATTAAAAACCATATTCTTTCCAGTTTTTGATTATCCTTTCCTGAAGTTCTTTCGGCCACAGCATATCAAAGGATGCTTTGGTTGGAATATCCTCTGCATCCCAGTGATAGGGCCATGTACAATCAAATAGAATATTTGCCCCGTTATTTCCAATTAGCCTATCTTCAGGCTCTAAAAATGGAATTAAAATAGGATAAACCGGTGATCCTTCCTGAACATATACATCTCTCTTTGGATGGCATCTTGTGGTAAGGGCCCATAACACTTCATCCATATTTGTAGCATCAATGTCGTCATCAACAATCACAACGTAATAGGAAAAAATTCCGGCAGGGGACGCCCAGATTGCATTTGCCACTTTTTTTGCAAAATTCGGATATGGTATTTTAGTTGACGCGACAACCATGTGCGTTACTCCTTCAGGGGGCAAGAATACCATCCTTACAGGCATTTCCTGATTCCTTAATGTTTCAAGAATCTCTGCTGCCCAGATTGTTGCAATGGAAAGATGTCCCTCATCAACAGGAACTCCAAGGGCGCACATGGTGAGAATAGGATTATTTCGATGGGTTATAGCCTTAACTTTTAATAAAGGCTTGGGAGACCTTTTGCTTGCCCTGTATCCCACATATTCCCCAAAAGGCCCTTCTTCTTTTCTCACATTGGGTAATACCTCTCCTTCTATAACAATCTCCGCTGTTGCAGGAACCACTAAATCAACGGTCTCACACTTGACAACATCAAGGGGCTCTTTTCTTACTGCACCTATTATATCCATCTCATTCACACCGGCTGCTATTGGGCTTCCTGATAGCATGGGGGTTATCGGTTCCGCTCCGATAATGACTGCAAACTCCATTGGTTTATTTGCGGGTTCATATTTTTGAAAAAACATGCGTCCAATATGTTGGGGGGGGACGATAACACTGCCCATAGAATTTTTATCATGAAGCATAAGTCGATACATTCCCCAGTTAACCCAATTCGTGTCAAGATCTTTTGTTGCAACCGCGTGCCAGGAACCGATGAATCTTCCTCCATCCCCCTCATGAATGACGGGAACCGGAAATTTTTCTAAATCCACCTCCTCTCCTGTCATGATATTTTCCTTACATGGACCCTTTGAAACAAGAATCGGTTTTAAAGGATTCTTCTTCCTTCGTAAATACTCTTCAATAATCACATCCGGAGGAGATTCAGGTTCCATCTCCATAGCCATAGCCATTCTGCAGTAATAACGGTCTTTTTTTGCACTTGGGCCAACCTGGGCACTTAAAAGATTGTACCCTGGATAGTCCTTGATATTTTCAAACAAAGGGGCAGGGGCTTTAAGTTCTGTTGCCCTTCTAGCAATACCGCCGGCTTCCAGATTCCAGTCTACGAGCTTTTTAATCCTTACAAGTTCATTTTCCCCTTCCAGCTTACCCACAAATTCTCTTAAATCTTTAAAGGCCATTTTAACCTCCTCTTTAAAAATGAAGTATATTAAGTAAGAAATATAGTTCCTGCAATAAAAATACCAAATCTATGTAATTTGTATTTATTATTGACTTACAGTTTAGAATTGGCGAAATCAAAGTATAAAAACTGTTAAAAATTTGAGGAATTTTTCCTTAGATAGGTATTTTTTCCAGAATTTTAAATGTGGAAATGAATCCTTAAAAGGTTAACTCATCAAATCTTTTAGTTATATTTGAAATCTCAACAAATCTTTCCTTTACTTTACCTATCCCTTCACCCATCCTGTAAATGTCTTTATCAAGTCTTCCATCAGGATTCAGTTCATTCATAATGTTATCTTTCATAAGATCGGGATTGGGATGGGCGTATGGCCATAGCCTGAAGGAACCCCCGGTAATCTCGTCAATAAGATATACTTCGGAATCGATTAAACCATATTCCAGTTTAATATCTACAAGTTGAATATTAAAGGAAGAAAAGGCTTTTTCCAGAATAGAAAAGACATTCTGATTTGTGTCCTTCATTATTGAAAAAATTTTAGAACCCTTTACTTTTATCAAATAATCTATATAATTCTGATCAAGCATCGGGTCATGCAGCATGTCATCTTTATAATGAAATTGTGTAATTGGGGGATCATAACGGGTGCCGGGGGCATCCTTCCCCCATTTAAGGATCGATCCGGCAGCTACTCTTCTTGATACCACCTCAAGATTAATTTTTTTATCCAGTTTTCTTACAATTGATACTCTTTCCTCAGGACTTTCAATATAATGAGTTTTAACCTTCATCCTTTTTAGAAATTCAAAAATATCACAATTTACATGCCAGTCAATTTTACCCTTGCCGGATATTACATCATGTTTTTCACCATCACCAGCTGTAATGTCATCCTTGAAAACCATATACACATATTTAGAATTTTCAGGATAATTATAAATTATTTTGGTTTTTCCTTCATCAATCTTTTTTAGTCTGATAAAATCAATTTTCACTGTAACTCCTTTAAAATTTCTTCTATTTTAGGAGGATTTCTTATTGCCTCTACATATTTTTTATAATCATTATAACTTTCCTTGATTGGATTTGTCCATTCTTTTGGTAAATATTTCGTACTTATATTACCGAATTTTAAAAAATATACAGAAAATTTTGAATTTTTAAATAGAGGGGTCTGCAGATTAAAAAAGAGCAAAAATATCATAACGGTTATCC
>JAXHUS010000159.1:0-4740 GCA_034189305.1 Thermodesulfobacteriota bacterium
AACCCTGTGATCCTGAAATTATAAGCAATAGAGCTCTTGAGCGTGGGCTTAACCAACTTGGAACCTTGGGTTCGGGTAATCATTTTTTAGAAATAGGCATTATAGAGAAAATTTACAATGAAAAGGTGGCAAAACATTTTTTGCTGGACAAGGATCATATTACCGTTATGATTCATTCCGGCTCCAGAGGCTTAGGGTATCAGGTTTGCGATGACTTCCTGAAAAGAATGGGAACTGCTGTTAAAAATCTTGGAATTGAAATACCTGACAGACAGCTTGCCTGTGCCTTTATAAACTCCAAACCGGGAGAAGACTATATTCTCGGTATGAACTGTGCTGCCAATTATGCCTGGGCAAATCGTGAGATTATTACCCACTTTACAAGGCAGACCTTTGAAGAAGTTTTAAAGCTCAGCCCCGCTTCTTTAGGCATGAGGCTTGTTTATGATGTATGTCATAATATTGCCAAAATTGAAGAACATGAAATAAATGGGAAAGTACAAAAAGTCTGCGTGCATCGCAAAGGAGCGACAAGGGCTTTCCCTGCCGGCCATAAAAAATTATCGCCACTGTACAAAAATGTAGGCCAACCTGTAATTATACCCGGGGATATGGGCACAAATTCTTATATTTTAGTAGGTGGCCCCAATTCACTTAAAGAAACCTTCGGCAGCACATGTCATGGTGCCGGAAGGGTTTTAAGCCGTACCCGGGCAAAGAAAAGCTGCAGGGGAAGAGCCATTGACCGCGAACTTGAAGATAAAGGAATTTTTGTGCTGGCAGAGGGAAGGTCTACTTTAGCAGAAGAGTTGCCCGAGGCTTATAAAGATGTTGATGAAGTCGTAGATGTGGTCCATAAAGCCGGGCTTTCTTTAAAGGTTGCTAAAATCAGACCTGTTGGGGTTATAAAAGGATAATCATGACTCTGTTTCTATATTGCATTTTCATCTTTCTTTGTGTCTCTATGGGCATGATTTTAATAAATGCGTTCTTTAATTTTATAATGACTGATGGGGGAGGTTAATATTATACGCAAAGCGTTGCTTTTAAAAATTTTTGATGCCGCTTATATGCAAAGATGGAATGATAAGCTGCGTCCTGTGGACTTAATAGAACTGGACAAGCAGGCGCACAAAATGATAATTGCCTACTTTCTGGGTAAATTTGAAGAGGAACAAAAGGATTTTAACTGGATCGAGATAATAGAGGGAGGAATATTTGAATTATTGCAGCGCATTGTGATCACTGATTTAAAGCCCCCACTTTTTTATAAAATAAAAGAAGATACTGCCAAGTATAAGAGATTAAATGAATGGGTTTACAATAAATTGGAGCCGATTTTATCCCCGGTAGGCGGTGAGTTTTGCAAGCGTTTTAAAGATTATTTCTCGAGCAGTGACAACACTTTAAATAAAAGGATTTTAAGCGCTGCGCATTTTTATGCCACAAAATGGGAATTCGATATCCTGGAACGGGCGGATCCCAATGGTTATGAAATAGATGCCATTAAGAAAAACCTGCTGAGGCAGCAGGAAAAATACTATGATTTAACGGGCATTGCTAAATTAACAATGTACGATAAATACAGGAAATTCATTGATTTGTGCGGTCAGCTCAGATTCCAGTCAAGATGGGCGCATCTCCACAGAATACCCAAAACATCTGTTTTAGGACACATGTTATTTGTTGCGGTATTATCCTATCTGGTTTCCTCTGAAATAAAGGCGTGTTATAGAAGATGCGTTAATAACTATTTTACCGGCTTATTTCATGACCTTCCTGAAGTTCTTACACGGGATATAATTTCTCCGGTGAAGAGGTCTGTTGAAGGATTGAATGACCTGATTAAAGAATACGAAAAAGAGCATATGGAAAAGGAACTATATGCCTTAATTCCGGATGTATGGCACCCGGAGATTAAAATGTTTACCGGCACCCTTGAGGAATTTCCGGATAAAGAGAGTGAATTCTACAGCATTGTAACTATAGACGGGAAAATAAAAGAATTAGCCAGCCGGAAGATCAGCAGTGAGCACAATAAAGATGAGTATAATCCAAGAGACGGAGAAATTATTAAAGCCGTTGATGACCTTGCTGCATTTATAGAGATATATACAGCAATAAAAAACGGAAGTGCCGACCAGGAGCTAAAAGAGGCAGAATTTTTATTAAAAAGTGAGTATAAAGGAGTTAATATTTCAGGAATAAATTTTGGTGAAATTTATGCAGATTTTGACTGATGTTATAAAATTTGGAGAGTTGTATTCCTGTTATAATATGTAAAGTTTAAATACCATGCATTTTTACATGAATTTACAAATATACTACCTTATTTTTAACGTTTTTTAAAAATTATTAAAGATTTTGTTATATCTGAACGATTAGCAGATTAGAAATGTTTATTATCTGTATGTGATTTTTATTCAGAAAAAAGTCCCTGAAGGCATTTGGATACTATAAACAAGAAAGAAAGCAACTAAAAACCGAGGGCTTTTGATGATAACAGATAAGCAAATAAAATATTTCTTCATTATTTATCTAATAATCATCTTCCAGGCAATACTTCAAATTGATGTCTTGGCTGAAGAAAAGTCAATGTTTGAAAGGGAATTATTATTTTTTCAAGATATTCCTGTAGTCGTCACCGCAGCCAGGAAGGAACAGCCTATTACCGAAGCGCCATCCGCCATAACCGTTATTACCGCCCAGGACATAAGAGAATCCGGAGCTGTCAGTATACCTGACATCCTCAGGACTGTTCCCGGTATTGAGGTAATGCGTGTAACTGCATCCAACGCAAATGTCAATGCCAGGGGGTTTAATCAACTGATGTCCAATAAGATGCTGGTTATGGTGGACGGCCGTTCGGTATATCTCGATTTTTATGGAATAGTCAGGTGGGATAACTTCACCTTTCCCCTGGAAGAGATTAAAAAAATCGAGGTGATAAGGGGTCCTGGATCAACACTTTATGGGGCCAATGCCTTCTCCGGTGTAATAAACATCATCACAAAATCACCGGCAGAATTGGAGGGAACCTCGGTATCCCTTACCGGAGGCGGGTATGGTACCTGGGTGGGATCCATCATCCATGCAGGAGTAGCCGAAAAATTCAGCTATAAATTTTCTTTAACTGAGGACAGACGGAATCAATGGGAAGATAATGATAAAAAATCAGGGGAATTCGGCAAGGCCAATTGCTCATTGGAATATGTAATTGATGAAAAATCCATGCTGATTTTTTCCGGTGGATTCAAGAATTTAGATAGCGGCATTCTCTCCAACGATCTTATTGGTTACGTTGATACTGAAGGCCCTGCCACTTATCTTAGCCTTTTTTATAAGAACCCCCATTTTAAGCTTCGCTACTTCTGGAATTATTATGATTATGATATTCGCGGCCATTCCTATTTGCCTGATTCAAAAATGATAAACAATACCCATGACCTTGAATTTCAGCATTCCTTTACTCTATGGGAAAGGCACTCACTGATCTGGGGAGGAGATTACCGTCATAAAACGAGTCATTGGGATGAGATGCTTTATGATTATCAGAGAGAAAACCACTGGGCCTTTTATTTGCAGGATGAATATAAATTTCTGACCCATCTCATTCTGTTAACCGGCTGTAGATATGATCATCACCCCCTGTCAGGAGGGAAATTATCTCCCAGGGGAAGCATTCTCTATTCACCGATTAAAGATAATACCTTTCGATTTGCAATTGGCACTGCCCACCGTAACCCCACCTTTCTGGATTCCTACGGTTCTTTCTATTTATACCCCAATCCCGTTTCCCTGCCATTTGGAAAATCTTTTTCACCCCCTGTAAAGGTACTCCCCAATAGGGACCTTGACCCGGAAAAGATAACCACTTATGAGATAGGATACCGGTCTTCCTTTTTCAGAAGGATAAAGATAAGGGCGGATCTTTTTTATAATGAAATAGAGAATCTCATATATCCTGAAGTGAATGGTCCCTTTCTGAGTCCATATCCCCCTCACATATACATGCAAGGAAAATATTTTAATAGTGGAGATGCAAAAGCATGGGGAGGGGAATTCTCTTTTGATTTCTTTATTACCCCCTGGCTGACAGGAATGATAAACTATTCCTACCAGGAAATTACCGACAAAGATACGGATAAAAGGATTAGATCCGCACCGGACCACAAGATTAACGGGGGATTAAGGTTCAAATTCCAGAATGGTCTTTCTGCAAATCTTCTTCTTCATTATGTAAGTGAAACTACCTGGGACATTATGGATATAATACCAAGAAGGGAAAAGGTCGATCCCTATACTCTGCTCAATGCAAGGATAGGAAGAATGTTTATGAATGATAAGTTAGAGATAGCCCTGGCAATTTTCAACCTTTTACATGACAAACATAAAGAACATCCAATAGGGGTGGAGATGGGAACCAGGGTTACATTAAACATAAATTACAAATTTTAGGTTTAGAAATTGGAAGGATGTTGTTCCGGCTGCAAAGATTATAAGAAAGTATTTATAAAGGGTTCCAAATGTTGAAAAATATACAAAAAAAAGGGCTTTTCCTATCTTTTCTGATCCTGGTTATACCCGGAATGCTTCTAACCGATGATATTAAAGCCGGGGAAAGTGATGCCATGCCTGCTGAGTCAATACTAAAAAGAGAGTTGTTGCTCTTTGAGGAGATACCAATGGTGGTTACCGCATTTAAAAAGCCCCAGAAGATTTCGGATGCCCCGTCTGCTA
>JAXHUS010000016.1:0-2607 GCA_034189305.1 Thermodesulfobacteriota bacterium
CAGGCCTCCTTATAACCACTGAAGCCATGATTGCGGAAAAACCAAAAGAGCAAGAAGCAATGCCTCCAATGCCTCCGGGTGGAGGAATGGGCGGAATGGGCGGAATGGGCGGAATGGGCGGAGGAATGTATTAAATTAAGCAAGCAAAGCCCCCCTCATTAATCCGGGGGGGCTATAACCACCTGTTACTAAAAATGCCGGTTAAGGATTAAGAATGGAGAATAATGAGTTGTTTGACCGTATTTTAATATCATCAGAATATAGAACAAAAAACAAGTTAAGTGCATCAAGTGATTATTTAAAATGAAAATTCCTATGCTATCAAGTTAACTCTTAACCGGCATTAAAAGGGTATATCTTCTTCTGTATGTAATTCGGAATCCTTGGGTATTGGAATTTCTTCGGAGATTTCCTTTTCCATGTCAGATTTTCCAAGCATTTGCATATTATTTGCAATAATTTCCGTGGTAGATTTTTTATTGCCGTCGCGGTCTTCCCAGTTCCGGGTCTGTAATTTCCCCTCAACATACACTTGCTTCCCCTTAGAAAGATATTCCCCACAAATTTCCCCTAATTTTCTCCATGCTACAATTCTGTGCCATTCGGTTCTTTCTTCCTTTTCACCTTTTTTATTCACCCAGTTTTCATTTGTAGCAAGACTAAAGGTCGCTACTGGTGTTCCGTCACTGGTATACCTGACTTCAGGATCAGCTCCTAAACGTCCAATTAAGATAACTTTATTAACACTACCGCCTGCCATGTCTTTTTCTCCTAAAAATATTATTTTTATAAGTTTTCAAATTTTAACATTCTAAAATGGAAAGTCAAGTTTTCAAAATTCTTGACAAAAATAATTTTTCTTAATATTAGTAATCCTGTAAATGTAATGAAAAATAACTATTTATAAAGAAATATGTTGTCTTGTGTAATATTATAAGTCATTAATAAGTAAAATAAATTTTAAAAAATTTATTTCATACGAAGAATGTATAAAAAAGTGCAGAGGGAAAGTCAGGGAAAAATTGAAGAAAAAGCCGAAATCGTACCGGAAGAAAATGAAATAAAAGAAGTGGGCGAACTTGAACTGCTGCATAGCAAATTAGAAGAGGCTGAAAAAAAGGCCGAAGATCAATATGATCAGTTGTTACGCACAAAGGCGGAATTTCAAAATTATAAGAAAAGGGTAGAAAAAGAAAAAAACGGTATTATTCAATATGCCGGAGAGAAAATCTTGCGCGAACTCATTTTATCTATAATTGATAATTTAGAAAGGACGATTAGCCATACCACGGAACCGCAAAATATTAAAGCAATTGTTGAAGGTATTGAGTTGATTTTAAATCAACTTAAAAAAGATTTAGAGCGATTTGGCGTAAAGCAGATAGAATCTTTAGGAAAGCTTTTTGATCCCACAAGACATGAAGCGGTGGCAAGAACATTAAATGCTGAGATACCGGAAAATACAATAACTGAGGAAATACAAAAGGGATACCTATATAACGATAAACTCCTTAGACCTGCTAAGGTTTGCGTATCTACAATCCCTCAGGAACAAGAGGAAGGAAATAAGAGTTATGAGAAAACATCCGTAGAGGAATAAGTGTCAAAAAACTATTATGAAACTTTAAAAATCCTGCCATATGCCAGTTTAATTGAAATTAAAAAAGCATATCACCGTTTGGCTTTCCAGTATCACCCCGACCTGAATCCTGACAACCCTCTTTCAGAGGAGCAATTCAAAGAAATCTCGCAAGCTTATGAAATCTTAAAAGATAGTGGAAAAAGGTTACACTATGATTTAAAAATAAAGAGAAATAACATAGATGAAAAAAGAAGAAATACTGTTTATGAAGATAATACCAAAAATGTCAGTGATTTTTTAAATGAATTCTGGCAAGGATTTTATGGTGGTGGTTCTTTAAAACATAATAACAAGCCGGTGAAAGGAGAAGATATAAGGCTTAACCTCAAACTTCCTATAGAAAAAGCTATCCTGGGAGGAAAGATTGGAATAGAAGCGCCTCATTATTTCTTTTGTCCAAAATGCGGCAAAAATAAAGTCCCTGTTGCTATCCGCAGGAACTGTAAAATTTGTATGGGTAAGGGTGAAATTAGAATAACAAAAAAATTATATATTGAAGTTCCTTCCGGTTCGGAAACCGGCACCAGACTAAAAATAAACAGACAGGGTAAACCGGGACGAAATGGGGGTTATGCCGGAGATATTTATATTGTGCTGAATGTTCAGTAACTGTAATCTACAGTTTTCACAAATTCCACATTAACAACTTATTTCTTTTTACCGGATACACGGGTTATAAATATACTAATCTCAAAGAGAATTAATAAAGGTCCGGCCATCAGAAGCTGTGTTACTACATCCGGTGGTGTAAGGATAGCGGAAAAAACAAAAACAAGTAAAATAGCATATTTTCTGTTGTGAACCAGTTGTTTATAATTTATTAATCCAACCTTAGTGAGAAATAGTGTAAAAAGAGGCAATTCAAACATAACCCCAAAGGCTAAAAGCAATTTTGAAGAGAACGTCAGATATTCTTTTATGGAGGGAAGCGGTCTTATATGATCTGTTGCAAAGCTCAAGAAAAA
>JAXHUS010000160.1:0-6967 GCA_034189305.1 Thermodesulfobacteriota bacterium
GTGCCCTGTCCTGCTCATCGAGGCCTCTCGTCACTGCCCCGGTCTCCGCCTGCCCGGAGGGGGTCTCCGCCCACGTGGCCCGGTCCATCTCGCTGAAGACGTGGGCCAGCGAGGGGTTCAAATTTTATTTCCCACAAATTGATATAAGAATTCCTTATCTCTAATAATTCATTTCTTCTACTTTTGCTGAAGGAAATAAATTACGTGTGCCTTTACAAATCCCAACAAGCATCAACATTACAGGAACTTCAATCAAGACGCCCACCACTGTGGCAAGGGCAGCACCGGAGGCAAGTCCGAAAAGCATCACTGACGTTGCAATGGCAACTTCAAAATGATTAGAAGCTCCAATCATGGCGGAAGGTGCAGCATCTTCATACGTTAAGTTCATTATTTTAGCTAAGGCATAGGTAATCGCAAAAATAAAGCATGTCTGAATAAAGAGTGGGATTGCAATAAACACAACATGGAGTGGCTTGGTCAAAAGAATTTCTCCTTTCAGTGCAAAAAGAACTATTAGGGTAACCAGTAAAGCAACAATGGAAATCGGTGCCAGAACATGGAGAAATTTTTCCTTAAACCATTGTTCCCCCTTTTGTTTAAGAATCAGTTTTCTTGAAAAATATCCTGCTACAAGAGGCAGTCCAACATAGATAAAAACAGACAAAATAATGGTTTTCCACGGTACTGGCATTTCGTTCTCATTGAGAAGCCACCCCCCCAATGGTGCATAAAATACCAGCATAGTCAGCGAGTTAATGGCAGTCATAACAAGTGTGTGGGCATCATTTCCCCGGGCCAGAAACCCCCATACCAATACCATGGCAGTACATGGAGCTATTCCTAAAAGGATACATCCTGATATATAAGACCTATACAAAGGTGTAACTTCACCCCTTACGATTTCAGTATCAAGTAGAAAATCTTTAAAAACAAATCCAAGAAAAAAGTAAGCGATTGCAAACATTGTAAAGGGTTTAATACACCAGTTAACAAAAAGGGTGAGACCAACGGGTTTAGGAGTGCGCCCTGCCTTAATCACATTTGCAAAATCAATCTTTACCATAATGGGGTAGATCATAAAGAATAGACAGACGGCAATAGGAAGATTCACCTGAGCATATGAAAGCTTATCCAGAAAGAGAGATACATTTGGAAACCAACTTCCAAGCAAAGATCCTGCAACCATACAGAGAAATACCCACAGGGTAAGGTACTTCTCAAAAACTGATAACTTTCTTTCTTCTGGCATAATGGGTTCCTCCTTTGCTTAAATACAATAAGTTAATGATTATCAGCATGTTGCCAAAATCCCCTTTCCTTTGTCAAAAAACATTCTAATGACCGTTCAAAGGGTTTGGGCAACATCATGTTATTATGTGACAATATATCCAAAAATTATTCCTGTTATTGTTGCCATGATTATCACCAAAAATGTGAAGATTCCTGCCTTTTTTGTTCCCATAATACTTCTTATCACAAGCAGATTCGGAAGGGACACCGCAGGGCCAGCAAGCAGCAGAGCAAGGGCAGGTCCTTTTGCCATGCCCAGTTTCATCAGAACCTGTGTTATAGGGATTTCCGTTAAAGTGGCAAAATAGAATAGAGCACCCACAATAGAAGCGAAAAAATTAGAAAAAAGGCTGTTATTTCCCACCATAGACGCAACAAATTCTTCCGGGATAAAAACCGTAAGGAATCCGACTACAAATACTCCTCCATATAGAAGGGGTACAAGAAGTTTGGCAAAATCCCATGTGGCTTGCATCCATTGGTTAACTTCATCACGAGTAAACCACGAAAGAACCATTATTATAACTGCTAATAACATCAATCCTGCCAAGTGCCAGCGAATATGATAGATACTTAGTGTAAGACTCGGCTCAGGTTCAATTTTTAAAATTTCTGACCGGTCATAGGTTTTAACTTCATTTTTTGCCTCGCCTGTTTCAGTAAATAACTGTAAAGTAACACTATCTCGAGTTTCGTAACGCACATGAACCTTTATTTGCCTGCCGTCTTTTAGTGTTACCAGGGCAGTACCGGGATTATACCAGTCACTAAAGACAAGAAATAACACCATGCAAGCAAAAAAAAGTGCGGTTTTCCATAAGGGACGTCCATCTTTAAGCTGCTCTGGAATAAAAGGAGAGGTATCCGCTTTTATCTTCTCTTCTTTTCGAAAAGCCATAGCCATAAGAAGGCCGATAATAAATGCAAAAACAATCGCCCCCAATGCACGAGCCAGTCCAATATCAAAGCCAAGCACCTTTGCACTTAATAATATGGCTAAAATGTTAATAGCCGGCCCTGAATAAAGAAAAGCGGATGCTGGGCCAAGACCCGCACCAAGTCGATATATTCCTGCAAAAATAGGAAGAACACTGCATGAACATACCGCCAGGACGCTCCCTGATACTGATGCAACACTGTATGCCAGCATTTTATTTGCCTTAGGTCCGAGATAGCGCATTACAGAGGCATGGGAGAGAAAGGTAGTAATTGCCCCTGCAATAAAAAGGGCAGGAACAACACAGGTCAGTGTATGCTCCCGTGCGTACCACTGTAATAATCTGAAGGCTTCAAAAATCCCTTCTTTAACTTTGGCATTTCCAAGGGGGATACAGTAAGCGATTGCAAAAACAATTATAAATACTGTGAGTTTTTTCCATTCTTCTTTCATAATTAATCTTCATCACGCCTTACAGCAAATATTAGTTTCACTTAGCCTTTTTGCCTTTGAGAGATTTTTTAAATCCATCTTTACAACTTTATCATTATTGAGCCAGCCGTAAAAAAGGCCCAGAATATCTTTTGCATAAGGATTAAAACTTTTTGCATCGATTGAGTAATAAACCCATTTTCCATCCCTTCTGTCCTTTACCAGCCCCGCTTGTTTGAGAAGGTTGACATGACGGGAAATGCGAGATTGGGTCATATCTAATACCTGCATCAATTCGCAAACACATAATTCTCTTTGAGAAATTAATTTTAAAATACGTATTCGTGTTTCGTTTGACAGGGCTTTAAAAATAGATTGCAGGCTTCTCATAAAATTACCTTACTTTATATTTATTTATTAATATATCAAAATATATTGATATGTCAACAATTTAATTATTAGAAATGTCACTTAAAAATTCTAAGCGAATTCCTAAAAAATCTATATCATAGGACTTAAAAAAGAGTATGGTACAAATAAAAAGTTCACTGATAGCCAATTTAAAAAACTAATTGAGCGACATTAAAAAAAGGAGATTGAAAGGAAACACATTTAGAAGATACTAAGTATTGGGAAAACAAGATTTTTTACTTTTGTAAAGAGGTATCACAAATACAATATTGTGATTTAAATATAGATCAATTTTAAAATTAAGTTGACAACTGAACAAATAAAAGTTGACAAAAATTATTTGAATAAATTAATATACGCATCTAAAATATCAAAAAGTCAATATAAAAATTTTACAAAATAGGGAGTTTTAAGAATGGACCTAAAAAAAGAGATGATAGATATTGTTGGAGCAAAAAATGTTTTTGATTCCCGGAAGATACTTGAAAAATATTCTAATGATGGCGGGATATACCCTTCAGGTTCACCCACAATCGTAGTAAAACCCAAAAGCACCAAAGAGGTGTCTAAAATAACTGCTTTCGCAAACAAAAACTCATTACCTGTAGTCCCTGTAAGTTCCGAAATTCATTTTCACGGCACCACAATACCCTATCAAGGCGGAATAGTTCTTGATTTATCCAATATGGATAAAATACTGGAAATAGATTCTCCCAACCGACGTGTTAGAATCGAACCCGGGGTTCACTGGGAACAGGTTCTGACGGAATTAGAAAAACAAGATCTTCGGATTATTACTCCTCTTTTGCCTCACGCCTCCCGGTCGGTGATTACGGACTACCTTGAAAGAGAAGTTCCAATTATACCCATATATGAATATGGAGAGCCTCTTTTAACATATGAGATCGTATGGGCAAACGGAGAAGTTTTAAGGACGGGTTCGGCAAGTGTACCATATTATCCGGAATCACCTGCCAAAGGAACTAATCCGGCAGGGCCCGGGATTGATTTTTACAGACTGCTCCAGGGAGCTCAGGGAACTATGGGTATAGCTACCTGGGCAAATATAAAGGTTGAGTATCTTCCTAAAGTAAATAAGATATTTTTTATACCATTTTTGGATTTAAACGATGCGATTGAACCCCTCTACAGAATTCCAAGGCTAAGGATCGGGCAGGAATGTTTCCTTTTAAACCATCTAAATTTAGCGGCAATACTGGCCGAAAATTGGCCTGACGATTTTTTTAAGCTGGAAGAAGTCTTGCCTACATGGACATTAATTCTAATTCTAAGCGGGGCATTAAGAAGACCTGAAGAGAAAATTGCTTATGAAGAAGAGGCGCTGCATGACCTCAAAAAAGAATTCTTTCCGGATATGAAGATTTTGAATGCTTTGCCGGGGATTCCCGGAGGAGGCAGGGAACTTATTGAAATGCTTAGAAAACCCTGGCCAAAAGAAATTACTTACTGGAAGCATCGACTCCGTGGCGGATGTCAGAGCCTTTTCTTCTCAGCAAGGCCAGAAGATGCCCCGATTTATTATGAAAAGGTTACCAGTCTACTGGCAAAATATGGATACCCTGTAGAAGATATGGGTTTTTACCTTCAACCCATTGAACAGTCCCGTGCATGCCATATAGAATTCAATCTTTATTACAACCCCGAAGAACCCCTTGAGGTGGAAATAATTAGAAATTTATATAGGGAGCTTGCTGAAGAACTTCTTGATATGGGAGCATTATTCACTCGCCCTTACGGTGATCTTGCGGACTTAGTTTATGAAAAAGCAGCAGGTTATGCCACAGCTTTAAAAAAGGTAAAAAAAATATTTGATCCCAATAATATTATGAATCCCGGGAAATTATGCTTTTAATTTTAAATATGGAGTAAAACAAAATGCCTGAAGAATATTTGAAACTGGATATTAACGATATTAAAAACTTCAAATATGATATGAAGCGTTGTGTTCGATGTAAGGGCTGTAAGTGGGTAGATCACATATACATGCCCGGCAGCACATTCAGCACCAGATGCCCCAGCGAAAAGAGGTATCTTTTTGATTCCTTTTCTGCATGGGGGAGATTGCGTTTAGCGTTGGGGCTTATGGACGGACGAGTAAAGTATTCCCAGCGACTTGTTGAAGCAATATACAAATGCCAGCTTTGCGGGGCATGTGATGCAGGTTGCAAACGAAATCTGGATCTGGAAATTTTATCATCCCTTGAGGCTCTTCGTGTAAAATGTGTCAACGATGGATACGGGCCCATGCCGGAACATAAAGAATTTGCTGAGAAGATTGAAAAAGAACACAATGTCTTTGGCGCTCCCCATAAAAATCGTGGGAAATGGGCAAAAAATAACGAATTTGATAAAAAGGCGAATATAGTTTATTTCGTCGGATGCTACGCCTCATACAGAATGCCCGGGATTTCAACATCCATAGCAAGTATATTAAATGCTTGCGGCCAGAGATTCAAGCTTATGAATCCCGATGAATATTGTTGCGGTTATCCTTTATATTCAACAGGACAGATAGAAAAGGCAAAAAAAGTGGCTGAACATAATATTAAGGCAATTAGAAATTCCGGTGCGGATACAGTGCTTACCAGTTGTGCCGAATGTTATAAAACCCTGAAAGTGGACTATCCGAAAATGCTTGGCAAGTCTACGGCTGACATGGGTTATAAAGTGATCCATTTAGTCGAGTTTGCTGATGAACAAATAAAAAACGGTACTATTCAATTAAAAAACAGGCTGGACCTTCGCGTTACCTATCATGATTCATGTAGTCTTGCCCGTATGAGCGAACCATGGGTTTACTGGGAAGGCAAACGGGGGCATTTCGGCGTAACCGAGCCTACAATGCCCAGGAGAAGAGGTACATACGGCATATATCAGCAACCAAGAGATATTCTGAATAGTATTCAAGGTATAGATCTGATAGAGATGATCAGAATAAGAGAGAACTCATTGTGCTGCGGGGCCGGGGGCGGAGTAAAAGAAGCCTTCCCGGATTTTGCCCGGTGGACTGCCGTAGAAAGGCTTTCAGAAGTGAATAATATTGGGGCCGAGGCTCTGGTTACAACCTGTCCCCGGTGTAATGAAAATTTTACCCGGACAATTAAGGCGTCCGGTGATAATATTAAAGTTTATGATATTTCTGAACTGATAAAAGAAGCTATTAAATAGGAGGGCTGAAATGAGTATTCCTAAAGATGCATATAGAGTAATGGAAGCAATCGTAGGGAAAGAAAATATATCGGAAGATCCTATTGATTGTGACGCCCATACCCCTGGACCAACGGGGTTTGAAACAGACCTGGGAATCGCTACCATTCTAAAAACACCTGGCTGTGTAATTTTCCCTGGCACCACCGAGGAAGTACAGAAGATAGTAAAGACATGCAACCGTTATAAAGTCCCTTATATGCCCGTTAGTACCCAGTGGTGGTCGGGACGGGGCGCCCCAAAGGTTAAGGACGCTGTACTTATCGACTTAAAAAGAATGGATCGCTGTGATATCGATGAAAAACATATGTATGCCATAGTAGAATCGGGCATTATTTTTTCCCAGCTTCAGGAAGAGGCGATGAAAAGGGGTCTTTATACCACTATCCCCGGCGGCGGTTCACAGGTAGGTGTGGTTGCCAACCATATCCTGTATGGCAGTTCACCTTTAAACTATAGAACATGTATAGCAAACCGGAGGATTTTGGGTGTTGAGTGGGTATTGCCCAATGGAGACATACTCAGACTTGGCTCCCTGGCTTTCATTGTGTGTTCCCGGTATCGCCCGATCCCACCGGCTTCGCGCTCGGTATGGTGATGATCACCGATGCTATTCTGGCGCTGAACATCGTGCTGTTCTCGCACAAAGCGCTGGGGCATATTTAG
>JAXHUS010000161.1:0-2499 GCA_034189305.1 Thermodesulfobacteriota bacterium
TGTTGTCACCCCACTTTCCAATATAAATTTTTCTTAGCTCCATCTCTTCTTCACATAACTCTATCTGACAGGAGCCTAAAAGTTCCTGAATGTTTTTTGCATAATCAGCAATTTCTTTTATTTCCTCAGGAATGGCCGATATTTTTTGGTCTTTTCCCGGAAGGTTCCTGCTTAATGTAAAGTGCTTCTCTATATATTCCGCCCCCCTTGCGATAGCAGCCTTTGCCGCCTCACATCCCATAGTATGATCGCTGAAACCAACATGGGGAGCAAATCCTTTAAGCCAGTCCATTCGTATAAGATTTACCTTATGTATTGGTGTGGGATATAAGGACGTACAATGCAGAAATGTATAATTATAATCTTTTAAAATCCGGGCGGTTTGATAAATTTCTTCCTTATAAGACATTCCCGTTGAAATAATCAGATGCGGAAATTTTTCCCTAAGGGTCTTTATCATTTTAATACTTCCAAGGTCGGGGCTTGCCACTTTTACAGTATCAAGTCCCAGGCTTTTAAGAAAATCGATTCTTCCTATATCAAAACAGGTCGTGAGAAATTTGACACCTGCTTTTTTACATTCCTTCTTGAGGATAAAATGGGCATCATCTGAAAGTTCTGCTTTAATATGGCGTTCAAAATTGGGGTCTTTCGGTTTCAGATTTTTTGCCTGCCACGACTGAAATTTTACTATATCGGCCCCTGCATACTTTGCCGCCCAGATCATTTCTTTTGCAAGGGAAAGTTCCCCGTTATGGTTAGAACCTATTTCAGCAATAATTTTGCAATAAGACATATTGGCCCCGCAACAATAAAATTCATTTAAAGAATCTGTACTGCAATTATTAAGCCAAAAATTGATGCAGTGATTGAAGGGATTTTGTTAAATAAATAATTGATTTTTAGTAGGAAAATTTTGCAGGTAGGAAAATTAAACTACTTTAAACTGAATTTATTTTCTTCACTTATAAGTAAATTTTTTAAATTATCTTTATGTTTATAGATGATGAGTATGGAAATAACAAGGCTTAACATTATATAGTATGCTTCATAATTTAAAAGGCCAAGAATGATGGGAAAGGTTAAGGCAGATGTAATAGATCCTAAGGAAACATAACGCCATTTTAAAAGAACAATAATAAATATAATAATTTCAATCATTATTGCAAGGGGTGCTAAAGCTAAAAATATGCCCAGGGCTACTGCAACACCTTTGCCGCCTCTAAACTTTAAATATACCGGATAGAGATGCCCTAAAAAATTAAATAATCCGATCAGACCAACCCAGGGTTTTGAGAATAAATAACAGGCTATAAGAACAGGTAAATAACCTTTTAGAACATCTGCTAAAAGGGTTATAATACCGGATATTTTACTTACGGAACGGAAAACATTTGTAGCGCCGATATTACCGCTTCCAACTTTTTGAATATCAATTTTTGAATTTAATTTTGAAATAATTACGCCGAAAGGGATTGATCCAATAAGATATGCGAAAATTAGAAAGGTTAATGTAAAATAAATATTTTCATTTAACATATCTTATATTCTCTATCATTTTTGTCTTTAACAATCAACCGGGAATTATATAAAGATATAAAGCAACGGTTAACGGTGATCAGTTGACAGGGTTCAGGAAAAACTTTAAATTGCAGGAGTTATCGATATTTGGAGTTATGAAAAAGTTTAACATTTTATGGAATTTTTTTGAGAAAAGACTTTACCTGCAACTGATCCCTGTGAATCGTATGATGCAAATAACTTGACATATAACGGGAATAGGTGATACTATTTTTTTTAAATTAAGAGGAAAATTAATATAATGAAGATTGGTATTCTATTAAATATTAACCTAAAAAGGAGACGAAGATGACAAAGTGGAGATGTACAATTTGCGGATATATTCACGAAGGGGACGAACCTCCGGAGAGCTGTCCGGTCTGTGGCGGCGACAGGTCGCAATTTGAAAAGGCGGAGAGTTAAAATAAAAACCCTCAATTATCATGAATTCGGGACGTGGCGCAGACTGGTAGCGCACTTGCTTCGGGAGCAAGGGGTCGCCGGTTCAAATCCGGCCGTCCCGATTGGTATATAAAGGCTTCCCAAGTTTTCATGGTTGGCCTATTTTTCCTAATTTGACCATTTTTTGACCATTTGGTTTTATAACCAATCCATTTAAAAGACCTATTGCAGTCCTTTTATATTCCTGGACAAGATGGGCATATCTCATAGTAGTTCTAATATCCTTATGACCCAAAGTTCCTGTACTGTCTTTAAGGACGCTCCTTTCATTACTAAATGACTGGCAAAGGTATGTCTTATATCATTTTCTACTTGACAAGACATTATTAAGAGATTATAATCCTCCATAAAATGGTAATAAACTTTTATGGAGGTAATATGTCAAGACCAAAGGTAAATGTTGATTCAGAAACCATTGCCAATGCCAAAGAAGAATTAAAGAAAATTAAAGATAGTAAGCTTTCAATACAGCTAAAA
>JAXHUS010000162.1:0-4149 GCA_034189305.1 Thermodesulfobacteriota bacterium
TCAATTTGGAACTGAGATAAGGGCGTATGATCCAGCAGCAGGTAGTGAGGTAAAAAAAGTCTTTAAGGACGGTATAAAAATTGGTCAAAAAAGCTATGAAGTTTTAGGGGGTGCTGATGCGCTTATAATTATTACTGAATGGAATGAATTTCGTGAACCTAATTTTTCCCGAATTAAAAAGTTAATGAGAACACCTGTTGTCTTTGATGGTAGAAATATTTACAATCCTTTCAAAATGCGAGAAATGGGATTCAAATATTTTGGTATCGGTACTTTGTAAAGAAAACAAATATTTAAAAGTATTTCTTTAAATATCCTTCTTTTATTAATCCTCTGACAAAAATATCGCTTATTTCTTTGGCGGAACTGGCGGGATTATATTTTTTAGAAGGTGAAAGAACCCAGTATCTTGCCATTTCATCAAGGGCGCCAAAAAATGCCCTTTTAAAAATTCCTGGCTTTATTTCTTCTCGAATAATCCCCTTTCTTTGACCTTCATGGATTACATAAGATATAAGATTTAAATATTCAACAAATTTTTTATTAACATATTCTTTCATGAATTTACTGCTTTGCCTCAGTTCAACCTGAATGATTATGGCCAGATCACGATTTCTGGTTATCATATTTAAGTGACTTGATGCAAATGTTCTTATCTTTTCTATGGGGTCGTCTACTTTTGACATTTCTTTTTTCATATTTGCGACTATGAATTCTCCCTCATATTCAAAAAGGGAGATTAGAAGGTCATCCTTACTTTTAAAGTAAAGGTATATTGTTCCATCTGCCACATCTGCTTCTTTCGCTATTTCAGAAATTTTTGAATTGTAGAAACCATTCTTTGCAAATATTTTTAAAGCAGCTTCTATAATTCTTGTTTTCTTATCATTGTGTTTCATTTAGAAATTCCTTTTGCATTTTAAAGAGAAGATTTTAAGAGATCTAAAACCCCTTTATCTAATTCATTAAATTTTGCCATGATACCCTGTACTGTAAACGAAGATAAACGATTTTTTAAAAATTTATTTCTATGGCAAGCTTTGTAAACTGGGTAATTTAAATATTTCATTTTGTTTGGTTATGAATGATGCCTCATTCATTTCTAACATAACAATTTTTTGCTGTCAATAATTTTTTATTAAGAACCACTCGAGGAATTTAATGATGTATTATGAGGACTAAGGCGATTCATGAATGAATAAATAAAATGTAATGATCTTTTTAGCATGTGAAAGCTATTCATTTTTCTTGTTTCATGAGCTTACTGTAAAATTCATAAATTTTTAGGCCGGAACTTGCTTCAGGAAGCTTAACTGATTAACTATCATTATTTAAAATAGAGTAAATGAAAATTTTTCTGGGTTACCGTAAAAAATTAACATTTAATACTTGCAATTTTTTTATAACTAAAATAGTTTAAATACTGTAAATATCAATAGAACCAATACAGTTAAATAATTAACCTGCTTATTGATCGGTATAATAAAAGATTAAACAAATATCGGGGGAATAGACTTTGCAGGTGTGGAAGTATTAATAAACAAAAAAAGTAATATAATTAAAGTTTTGAATCCCTGCATCATCGGTTATGCCCCCGAGTGGGGATGTTTTGTTTAAAAGGGAGATAATTAATGTTAGTTTATTTTTGGGGTACTCGCGGTTCTCTTCCGTCTTTTATGACAGCGGAAATAATAAGAAAAAAAGTTCATAAAGCAATTAAAGAATCTCAGAATTACAAATTGGAGACTGATAGGGCAATTGATGAGTTTATGGATAATAATCTGCCATTCTCAGTACAGGGAAGCTATGGATGTAATACACCCTGTATCGAGATAAGGGATACGGATGAATACATCATTTGTGATGCCGGAAGCGGTCTCAGAGATTTTGGGAATCACATTATAAAGTCGGAAGAAAGAGGGCAAAAAAAAACACCTCATATTTTCCATATATTCATATCCCATTTACACTGGGATCACATCCATGGGTTCCCCTTTTTTTCACCTGCCTATGTACCTGGCAATCATATTAACATTTATGGATTTCACCATGAACTGGAACAGGCATTTATAACCCAGCAATACCATCCCCATTTCCCTGTGCCAATAAAATCCATGCAAGCTGACATAAGATTTAATGTGCTGGAACTGGATAAGGAGCATGAAGTAGCCGGCTTTAAAATAAAGGGCATTAAACAAAACCATCCTGGGGATTCTTATGGATACGAATTTGTAAAAGATGGGAAAAAGATTGTTTATTCAACTGATGCGGAGCATAAGAAAGATGCGGGAAGTGCAAATTATCCTTTTTTAGATTTTTTTAGAAAATCGGATTTGCTTATATTTGATGCTCAATACACATTAATGGATGCGATAAATTCAAAGGAAGGCTGGGGACATTCAAATAATTTATTAGGAGTGGAACTTGCCGTAAAGTCTGAAGTAAAACGTCTATGTTTATTTCACAATGAGCATTCCTATGATGATGAGACCCTTGAAAAGTTTTTAAATGACACCCGAAAATATCTGAAGATTTTTGCAGAATCTTATCCCCTTGAAATATTTCTTTCATATGACGGACTTAAAATTGATTTGTAATTTATAACTTCAGAGATTAGCCCCGGTCTGCTTCATATTATTTTTCACCTTTCATGAAAAGACACGAAACATACAGAAAAATTATTTTAATTGCAATTTTAATTGTAATAACTGCTTTTTATATATACCAGGAAAAAATCTCCTTAAATATAGAAGTTCAGATTACACGAAATTTTATCATTCAAAGTAACTTTGACTTTATCTACGAACATTGGAAAGAAGAAAAATTGTTTAGACTGAGAGAAAATGAGGACTATAAAGATATTACTGCTAAAGACCAATTTGACTACTTTCTTAAACTTTGCGACTGGACACATAATCAATGGGAATACTCAATTCCTGATCCATATCCATTGTCAAATGCTATTGATATCCTTGCTGATATTCGATCTAAAAAAACAGGGGGCTTTTGTGGTCAATATTCGTATGTTCTTGCCGATGTGCTTAAATCTTTGGGATTTTTTGCTGTTCGTTATGTAGAAGTCTGGTGTAATACTGGAAAAAGTCATTTTGCTATTGAAGTTTGGTGTGATCAATACGAAAAATGGATACTATTAGATCCAGACAAAAACATTTTTTATGAATTAGTCGACTTGGGAATACCAGCCAATGCATATGAGATTCGGAATTCACTCTTTACAGAAAAAAAAGTTATAGCAAAAACTGCAGATGGTCATAGGAGAAAGTTGGATAATATAAATAATGGATTATTTGCGAACTTTGCAGTCAGCTTGAGATCCGACCTGCTTAGACATACTAGACCACTTACAATTCATGATCGATTTCATATGTTTATCTTTTTTAAAGATCATTATACCAATGAAAAGGTATTTAAAGGGAAAATACCTTATACACATATTACTACAAGATTGTATGATCTATATTACGATTGTAATCGAACAAGAATTGAATATAATATAAATAACAAAGATAAAAGTATCGCGCTGGAATTTTTTACTGATCAATCTATGGCAAATTTCAATGGCTTCCAGATATCTCTGGATAGAGGAAAAAATTGGGAGATTTCTTCAAGTCATTATTTCAAAAAAGGGGATTGTGAAAAATTTGAATTATGGGTGAGATCTGTTAACACCTTTGGCCGCCATGGATGTATTACAAAAGCCCAAATTTTCTTCTTATATTGAGGATACCGTAGGATTTGGGCAACATCCTGTTAAATATCAACAAAATAACCACCAACTTTTGACGTTACATAATATATAAAAGACGTTATAATCAAAGAGTTTAAACCTTAAAGAATCAGTACAAATGGATAGTAACAAAGAATCATCCACATCCTGGCGTCAAAAAATCGGATTAATGTTGGGAATCCCAATTTTTCTTATTATTTTGTTTTTACCCCGGCCGGAAACAATGTCCCCTGAGGCCCATAAAACCATGGCAATAGCAATTCTCATGGCCTGGTGGTGGACTACGGAAGCCATTCCTATTCCGGCTACTGCCCTTATCCCAATTGTGGCCTTTCCACTCCTTAATGTGATGAAGACTAAAGAGGTGGTTACATCTTATGCTGACAGCAATATCTATCTGT
>JAXHUS010000163.1:0-5763 GCA_034189305.1 Thermodesulfobacteriota bacterium
CCTGTAAGATGTAAATTATCCTCATTATCTATTATTTGAGAGGCTGCTTTTAAAATAATATTTGAACATCTATAACTCTTTTTCATCTTATATACTTTAGCATCAGGATAGTCTGTCTGAAAATTCCGAATAAATTCGATATTTGCCCCCCTAAAGGCGTAGATTGCCTGATCCGGATCACCAATGACACAAATATTTGCATCCCTATCCGGTGCCAAAATACGTATTAACTGATACTGAGCCTTATTTATATCCTGATATTCATCTATACATATAAATTTATAACTACTTCGATATGATTTTATAACATCTGCTCTTTCAAGAAATAATCTTACCGGATAAAAAACCAGATCATCCAGGTCAAAGGCATTTTCCCTTTTAAGGATCATTTCGTAATCTTCATAGATTTGTGAGAATTTCTTATCCTCAAAAGAAATAGGGGGAAATCCACTATTTTTTACACGGCTTATTTTATGTTGTATATCTTCAACCTCTTTTTCAGCGACTCCGGAAAAAGACCTGAGAATATACCCCGTCTCGTCCTCACCAAAAATGGAAAAAGGATATTTTCTGCCAAAATTCCCTGCATATCTTTTAAGTATTGAAAGACCAAATGAATGGAAAGTAGCTATCGAAATTGAGTCAGGAGGGATCTCTCCGGCAAAAGCCATGTGTATCCTTTTTTCCATTTCTTCTTTAGCCCTTCTTGTAAAAGTAATGGCCAGAATACTGGACGGATCAACACTTCTTTCAAGAACAAGATTAATAATTCTCATGGTCAGGGTAAAGGTTTTTCCTGTACCGGGCCCTGCCAGAATCAAGCATGGTCCCAGAAAGTGATTTTTAGCTTCCTCTTGCTGGATATTTAAATTTTGAATTTTATTTTGAATTAAAGCTTCTTCCCTTCCCTTTTCTTCTCGGGGAAAGTTTCTTTCAAATAACAACTCATCCCTTGTTTGTGGTCTGACCTCTCTTTTTTGTGGGGGGTAAACATGCAACCCGTCTTTAAAAAGAGAGGTCTGGGAAGAAAAATGTTTTATTTCTCCGGGCTTAAATACTTTTACAGCGCCGAATTCCCCGTCAAAACCCGCTTTAATATAAACCTCCCTGTTCCTCAACCGCCTTATCCCCTCGGCTACAATTTCACCTCCGATTTCTTCTATTCTGTCGTATGGATACTCAAGTAAAATTGAAAATTCCGATCCTCCTTTCTTAATAATGGATTCATAAAGATATTGAACTCCTTTAGTTTTTTGTCCGACACCTTTAATTTCAGCTAAAAGGCTTTTTAAAGAAGTTATTGAATAAAATGAATGTCTGTTTTGTCTTTCATGAGAATCTTTTCTGTCTGCGAGTTGAACCACACGATTTAACACCCCCACGGTTACCTTTTTCCCACATACAGGACATATGCCTTTATGCCTTATGGTTTGCTCCGGGGTCCAGCTTATACCACACTTCCTATGTCCGTCGAAATGGTATTTCCCTTCTTCAGGAAAAAATTCTATCGTTCCTGAAAATTTATCCTTATCCCCACTTTTAAGCGCTTCAATTATTCCCTTATAAGAAAGTTCAGTAAAAAATAGGTTGGCTTCCCGTCCTAATTTTTCAGGAGAATGGGCATCGGAATTTGAAATCAGGGTATAGTTGTCCAAAAAGGAGCATAGCCAGTTCATGGGGGGATCGGAAGAAAGTCCTGTTTCTAAAGCAAAAATATACGAAGTAAGATCTTCAAAACACTCTTCGATACAACAAAAGCCCGATTTTGAGCCGAGGACGGAAAACCAGGGGGTCCAGATATGGGCAGGTATAAGAACCGCATCGTCTCCAGCTTCAAGTATGATCTCAAGCAGGTCTTTTGAATCCAATCCTAAAATTGGTCTGCCGTCAGAATAAATATTACCAATATTTTTCAGTTTTACCTGAATATTTTTAACGGTATCTAAGGAAGATGCTAAAATCAGGTTATGAACCTTTCTTTGAGAGCCATCTTTTTTATAAATATTGCTGATTTCCCCTGATAGAATAAAACTTACAAAGGATTTTTCAGAAGCTTCCCTTAAACGGTATTCATCTTTCAGACGAAAAAGACCATCTTCATCAGGAATCAATTTTTCCTTCAGTTCATCATACCAGCCTGGATGTATAACATCCCCGGTACCTACAACCTGAATACCCTTTAATTGAGCCCATTTTTCCAGGTTTTCCAAATTGAGGTCTTTGCTTGTGGCAATAGAATAATGTGAGTGAACATGGAAATCGGCTATGAATTTGGTTTGTTTGCTCATTTTTATAATTTATTGGTAACAATTAAAATCTTCCTGTGGCCTATTCTATATTCATCTACTATCTTAAGGTTAGATGAAATTTTGTGTTTTTTTTGAATAAAGTCATAATGCCTTTTTCTAATAAGGCAATAGATGTTTTTCTCTTTTTCTAAAATCTCTATAAGCTTTTCAGGAGTTTTTACATCTTTTATTCTGTTTATACCTGTGTAATAATTAACCCCAGCCCCCTCATACCTGTACTTTATCAACTTGTCTTCCCTTTTTACAAGGGATACGATCTTTTCACCAAGGAACTTTGGAGATTTTACACGGTTTATTTTAGGGAGCACAGAAAATACTGTAAAAACAATCGTTAAGGTTAATAAACCTATCCCTGTGTAAAAGGATAACAGGTTCAGATTTTTCCCAACGACAACCATCATGAAAACACCGCCTAAAAAACCTAATATCCCAAATATAAGAAGGGAACAGGGAGTTAATGAAACCGGAATATCCAATACCTGATAATCTAATAAAAAACTTAGTATACCCCCACCCATGCCTAAAATTATAAAAAGAATACCCAGAAGATAAAAGGGCTGTTTAAAAAAGATATTTTGTCCTGTTGCAATACTTCTATCAATAAAATACCCTAAAAGAAGTGTTATGGCTGGATATGCAGGCAGAAGATAGAGATTTCTTTTCCCTGATGAAAGGGAAAAAAATATAAAGGTTGCTACAAACCAGGCAAAGCAGAACTTAAACTCAGAATTTTTTCTAACTTCAGGATTTACAAAATAAAAATAATAAATTGCCCATGGAATTAAAATAATCCAGGGGGCAAAATCGGCGGGGAAATTAATAAAATAATAATAGAATGGACGTTGATGGCTCCATCCTGTAGTATATCGGGAAACCGTTTGTTTAAAAAGAATCTCATGTGTGTATGCTTCTCCTCCCTTAATACACGCAGGTATAAGCCATACTAGAATAACAAGAAAAAAAACAGCAAACCCTGCTACAGGATAACTTTTTGCAAAAGCTTTGATATCTCTATTCAGTATAAGAAAGCTAAAGATTGATAAAAGGGGTATAATAAATCCTACCGGTCCCTTTGTAAGGGTTGCTATCCCCATAAAGAAATAAAAAAGCATATAATAAACTTTTTCCCTTTTACCTCCAATATACCCAAGATAATAGAAATAAAAAGAGAGGAAGATGAACAAAGTTAATGTCATATCAATATTTGCTCTCCGTCCAAGCCAGAAAAACTCAACATTTGTGGCTAAAATTAAAGCCGAGAACAAACCTGCCTGAGAATTGAATAGTTTTTTTCCAAATTTGTAGGTGAGTGCTATTATAAGAATAGCGGAAAGGGCGGAAGGAAGCCTTACCGATACTTCAGAAAACCCCCCGAGGAGAATTGAAAAGGCCGCTATAATCCAGAAGAAAATTGGCGGTTTATCAGGATAAATATCTCCGTTTAAATGGGGAACAATAAATTCTCCTGTCTCCACCATTTCCTTTGCTACCTGGGCATAGCGGGGTTCATCAGGGTTCCACAGATCCCACCCCGATATATTGCTGAAAAAAATTACTATCCCCAGACCAATAATTAGTATCCACCTAAATGTTTCATTTTCTAAACAGGCTAAATATGGGAAGGGATTTTTATCTGACATTTCCTTTATATCAATTAAGGGTTATTTTTATACTTCTTCATTCTTAACAGGCTGTTGCCCAAACAAAAATTCCTTTGAGCGGTCATTCATGTGTTTTTTGGTAACAAATCTTGGCGAAATGGAAAAACAGCGATTTCAACTGTCTGAACCCGAAGGGTGAGTTTTGAAATCGCTTGGAATTTTCGCCTTAGATTTGTCAAAAAGCATTTTAGACAAAGCGAAAAGGGATTATTTGGGCAACAGCCTGTTAATCTTTTACTCTTCATTGTCATCCTTTATTGCGTTATACTTTTATATTTTTTCCTGTAGATAAGATATAGATTCCTTGTATACACTATCACCCCACAGCATTGTCCAACTATAAAGACAGGGTCTTTTCGAGCAATTGCGTATGACAGTATGATTGCCCCCCCTATTAAACTCAAATACCAGAAGGCAATTGGTATAACACTTTCTCCCTTTATTTCTGATACAATCCATTGTATAAGAAACCTTGAAAAGAACATAGCCTGTCCGATAAAGCCTATAATAATCCATAATTTCATTGAACAATCTCCTTAATCTTATAATCCAATATTCCCTGCTTCATCTTTATTTAAAATAGATTTGTTAAATTTAATTAACATAAATTTTAAATTTTTACATACTATTTCTTGATTGAGTAAGTTATAAAATTCAGATTCTTGATATCGTCTTTTTGAAATAAAACAATATATTTCGTTCTTCTTATTGAGCATTGTAAGAAGATCTGAATAATAAATACAATTTCAATGGGTTTTCTTTTTTAATAGATTTAAAGCTTTTTATAATTGATTGAGGAAGAAAAAAAGACCATGGGAAAAAACCTCCTAATATAATAAGGATAAAGTAATATATTGGTTCAGAATGGCCGTATTCTTTAAAAAATCTCCCGATAACTTCATTAAATATAAGTCCCCAGCTTTTTGAAGGGGGTAAGAAAATTAAATAAGTATAAATAAACCATGGAAGAATCAAAAGAAGAATCCCCAAAATGCCTTGGGTTACCTTCATATATTTAAAAATAGATAGTTTATGTGTATAAATTAAAAAGCAAAGTATGATAAGAAACGGCAAGATAATCCCAACCGGACCTTTTGTAAGTGTTGCAAGGCTAATAGATAGATAAAAAATAATAAGGCTTGAAGAGCTGCAGCCTTTACCTTTTTCAAAAATTGTGTAGAAAGAAATAAGGGAAACACTGATAAAAAAAGAAAAGGTCATATCTGTTATGGCGATATTGGATAATAAAAAATATAAACTATTTGTTGCAAGGACAATGGCAGATACTACTCCAATATTATGGGATAAGAATTTTCTCCCAAACCAGAAACACAGGAAAATTCCACAAATACCAAAAGAGGCAGACCAGAATCTGGCAGCCAATTCATTAATGCCAAAAATTTTATATGAAAGAATTAACAGCCAATAAAAAAATATGGGTTTATTTAAACGGGGTTCATAATTTAAATAAGGGATTAAATAGCTTTTCATTGCAATCATTTCCCGCACAGATTCAGCATAACGAGATTCATCCATATCTATAAGACCAATTTGACCAAGATGATAAAAATATAAAAAAAACAGGCCTATTATTAAAAATAAAAATATTAATAAATTTTTTATATTTTGTCTGTTTAAGGTTTTAATCATTAAAAATGCTACTTTTTCTTCAATTATTCCTGCTTATCTTGAAAAGAGAAGGAATTGAAAAATAAAAGAGATATTCAATGCTGTCCAGAAGGCTGTATTTGTTTTTAATTCTAATTACCCTTTCTTCTACCCTGTTTTTATTG
>JAXHUS010000164.1:0-3256 GCA_034189305.1 Thermodesulfobacteriota bacterium
AAACTTGTTATAAAAAATTTGTCAATTAATTTTTTATAACAAGTTTTAATTAATTTTAATCATATTAAGGTAAAAATTAAGGGTAAATAGTATTTAAAATATAAGGGATATTTAATTAATTCTCAAAAAAGGAGGTGTAAAATGCTAACCAGAATAAATAAGATTTTTAGAGACAAAAAAGGCCAGGGTATGACCGAGTACATCATTATAGTTGCCCTTATTGCAATTGCCGCAGTTTTTATTATTACAATGTTTGGGGATACAATAAGGAACCTTTTCCAGAGGTCTACAGAGGTTTTAAGAACCGGAGAACAGGCTAAAGAAAAAGCATTGAAAACCGGTGAGCTGAAGAAGGGCGGAGCACAAAGAACATTGGGCGATTTTTCTAAATAATTTAATTAACATTAATAATAATTTTCCCTTCATGCCCCACCACTGGGGCATGAATTCCATTTTAGAATCTTTATATAAGATAAGACCATTAAAAATGCTCAATTTCGTTCAAGTTCATGGGAGACGAGAATTTTAACCCCAGGAATTATGTATATAGTATTTTGAGGATAACAATTTTAGCCTGACACATGAATTGGATGAAATTGGGTGTTTTGCAAAGGTACTAAGGGATTAAAGTATTGTTTTATCTGCCAGAGCACATAAAGGATAAAGAAACGGGGCAGGCTATGGTAGAAATGGTTATAGTTTCTTTAGGCTTTATCATACTGGTGCTTGGAATCATTCAGTTTGCCCTTATTATGAATGCCAAATTTTTTCTCAATTATGCCTCTCAGGCGGCAGCCAGGGCAGGGATTATATACACCGATTCTAACAACATGGCCATCGTAAGTAAAATGGAAGAAGCTGCAAGCATTATTCTTTCAATCTTCCCGGGTAATTCCGGGCAGGAAAGGTCGGGTAAAAGTGCCAGCTTCAGTGATAAAGTAAAGAATATACCAGGTCGGGCACAGGATACGGAATCGTCCCTTTCCGTCAAGGTTTTATCCGAAGACAATAATAGTTTGAGCATAGAACTTGAATATGACTATCTTTTATATATCCCTTTTATTAATCGTGTTCTTTATACAGGCTATCTAATGTTCTCAAAGGACATTACTGAAGAATCGGCGGAACTGGAGACGGAAACAAAGGAAGAAAATGACCTTAAACTGCCCCTAATAGCCAAATATCGAATAAGAAAATTTTATAAACCATGATATTAATTAGTATTTAGCGCCTGAGGTAGTTAAAAGATAAATTACATTATGATTAAAAATCTTAAAGTAGATAAATTGAAAAAAAGAGAAGAAGGTCAGATTTTAGTAGTTTCAGTTCTTGTGCTTCTTCTCCTTATAGTTTTTATTTATGCGGTTTTTAATGTGGGACAGATGGTATCGGAAAGGATGCGCATTCAAAATATTGCCGATGCCGCTGCCTATTCAGGGGCAGTCTGGGAGGCAAAGCTTTTAAATTTTACCGCCTTTACAAACAGGGCATTGATTGCAAATACCGTAACAGGGTGTTTTGTAACGGCTATGAAGTCAAATAGCAGAGCATGGACTGATTTTGCCGGCAGGTATTCCGGCAGCATATTGGTGGTGCCGGGAGCCGGTGCGGTAGTTCAGGCCCTATTGGTCCAAATTCCCATCTATGCCGGAATTGCTCAATTTTTAGAAGTTCGCCATAAATTTATTCCTAATTCAAACGAACGTTTACTGGAAGCACAGCAGGGTTTGTTTAAAGCAGTAATGGGAACCACGGCTAATCCTGGCGGATTGGTTAATCAGGTAATGAATGATATCGGGAAATTTATGGATAAAGATGCAAAGATTTATCCTTCTGCTAAAGAGGATTCCCAGGATAATCTCCACGGGGTGATCTTTGCCCAGAATTATAACTCCCTTTATAATGCAACCGCTCAGTTAAGCTGGACCGACCTTCAAAATGTCACTTATAACACCATGAGTAGCTGGACAAAGGGTACCGAGAGCGGTGATTTTGTGGATGACTGGAATATGGTATTATTCAATAGAAGGGATTGGGCCCTGGCCGATGGCTGGGAGAGCTGGTTAAAATGCCTTATTTACAAAGCAAGATTTAATTTTGGTGTGAACGGCTATATCAATTTTTCCTCCGGCAAGATCTGGACCACTGATTATACCTGGGATGTCAGGAATGACTATTTTAAGGTGTGCGGGAAAAAGATATATAAACCATGCACCACCGATACCCACACACATACCCACTATACAGAAAACTGGTATGAGGCCAACTTAGGGAGTTGGGCCTCTAAAATGAGAAAGATCAATAAGTCAGCCGGTGAAAAAGAGCCGTCAGTCTGGGTAGTAGTTGGAAAAACCAGGGATAATCTGAAAAAAAGACTTTTTAAATTTAATGCCGGTTTAACCCCCGAAGGGGACAAAAGGTTTGATATTAATGAGTTTGTATATGATTTATATGCTGTTTCAAGGGCTAAAGCAATTTATAGAGACCCGAATACTTACAGAGGAGCCTTACAGGGGCCCAATCTATTTAACCCTTTCTGGGAGGCAAGGCTTGTCAGTGTGGCGGACGGCCCTGGTTTTGATCAGATTTTTACCGCAATAAACAGCGGTTTTTCCAATATACTTTCGGATACCAAACAATTATTAATCCATTGATACATTTTCGTAAATTCAAAAATTGCGTAACTGATAAAAGGGGACAGGCTATTGTGGAGGCCATATTGATTGTCCCCGTTTTAATTGCCATGTTCTTAATTATGCTGCAGTTTTCCGTCTTTTTTGATATTAAACAAAAATTGATCCAGTCCGCCAGATATGCCGGCTGGGACCTGGTTTATTATGATGTTCCCGAAAAAGTCAAGCCGGAAAAGATTGATAAAAAAGAATTAAAAGGGTACCATGGAGATGAAAAAAAGAAAAAGAAGAAGGAATTGAAGAAGGAGGCAAGGAAGGCTGCAAAAGAAGAGTATAAACAACTCATACAGCCCAAAAAAGATGCATTAATGGCCATTATTAATACAATCCTGAATCATCAGGATGAAGATGAGGCGGAAGTTAAACTTTCAAGATTTAAAAACAGTGCTTCAGACAGATTAAAAGACAGGACTTTAAAAAAGGAACTCCGAAAGGCAAAGCGTTTTTATAAGAGGATTGGATTCGGCAAGGAAAAAGATTTCTGGAAGGTGGAAATAACCGACAGGTTTGCAATCAGACATGCGGATATGGTGAAGGCCGTTTTTAAAGCCTCTGCCAGAAAG
>JAXHUS010000165.1:0-2994 GCA_034189305.1 Thermodesulfobacteriota bacterium
TGAACTGGGAGGAGGCTGGTGTCAGGAAGAGCCGGTGCCCGGTTTTATTGCGAATCCCTGTTCAATGGATCATGCATCTTTCTACCATATTCCCGTTTATTGGGATTTTCCGGAATGGGAGACTTACGGAGCAAAGTATGCATATACTGACATAACAACCGGATGCGTTTTTATCGAAGATGAAAGATGTGTGCTTCAATATGCGGCCTTTGATGATGTTGATCCCACACAGGAAAGAACAGCAAAGGAAATTGCGCGGTTTTCGGAAAAAGATGCGGATACCTATTTGCGATTATGGGAAAAATCGGAAAAATACTGGGATCCGGCAATAAGGGAATGGATGTTTACTCCTGCAAAACCTTTTTCAGAACCCGATGCCCTGGATCGTCTTTTGCAGAACCCTGATTCGGGCATAGATCCGGCGTGGTTATATATGTCTCCTCTGCAGGTTTACCATGATGTATTTGAAGACCCCCATTTGCGTCATGCCTTTGCCAGGATTAATCAGTCCCTGGCAATACAGAATGATATGGCGGCTGCAGGTCTTAATGCGCTGATGATGATTTTTCAGTTCTGGCCACGCACATGCTGGGCAAAGGGTTCAAGTCATTCCCTGGCCCATGCCGCGCACCGTGTTATTCTTGAAAACGGGGGCAAAGTATTTACAAATCATGATGTTAAAAAGATTATTTTAGAAAACGGAAAGGCAAAAGGAGTTAAGCTTGCCGACGGATCTGAAATTAAGGCCACAAAGGCTGTTATAACTTCTGTGGATCCTTATCAGATATGTTTTGATTTGCTGGGAAAGGAAAATGTGGACCCGCACATTGCCAACCGTGTAAAAAATATTGAAAGGGACTGGGTTGCGCTGATGTGGTATACATGGGCGATTAAAGAAAGGCCTCGTTTCAAGGCCGAATCATGGAACCCGGATATATGGAAAAGCATGTGGGTGGCTTTGGGCGATATGGACGCAGCCACTTTCAAGGTGGAAAGCAGCGAGAGAAAAATGTATAAATGGCCTTCAAAATTAAATTTGGGATATGCTTATCATGGACCATCTGAAATTGATTCCAGCGATCATCTGATTGCGCCTCCGGAAATAAACTTCACCATTCTAACGGAGCAGTTTGTGGTTCCCGCATGGAGTATTTCCGACGAAGAATGGAAGATACGTGAAAAACAGCACGCCAAAGATGTGATTGAATTATTTGAAAAATACGCCCCTAACATGACATGGGATAATGTTATCGGCTACCTGCCGGTAAGCCCGAAGTATACCGCCGATATGGCAAAGAATTACGCCCCTGCCGGCAACTGGTGTATAATTGACAATATCCCCTCCCAGTCCGGAAGGATGAGACCTATTCCCGAGCTGGCCGGCAACAGGTGGCCCGGAATAAAGGGGCTTTACTGCACCGGTTCCGGCTGGCATCCTTATGGTTGCGGTCACAGTCCCCAGGCATATAATTGTTATAAAGTAATGGCTGAGGATTTCGGACTTATAAAGACGTGGGAGAAAGAAGGGAGACCCTTTTAAGAAATCGACATATAAAATTATAAAATAAGGGAGAGAAGAAAATGGAAAAAAATTGGATATCATACCCTGAAATCAAGCCTAAACCGCCTGAAATTGAATGTGACGTGGTGATAATAGGAGGGGGACCCAATGGATTGACGGCAGGTGCATATCTTGGAAAGGCGGGACAGAAAGTGGTGATAGTGGACAGGAGAAATGAGCTGGGCGGAGGCATAGCAACGGAAGAAGCGACATGTATCGGTGGGTATCGACATAATGTGCACGCCGTATACTTTATGATGGTGGACTATGCCCCTGTTTATCCCGACTTAAAACTGGAGCAGTACGACTTAAAACATGTATATCCCGAACTGCAGTTTTGCATGCCTTTTAAAGACGGAAGCAGTTTATGTATCCACTCTGATGTGGAGAGGACAATAAAATCCATAGAAAAGTTTTCAAAAAAAGACGCAAAGGCATATCAGGAACTATTTACAAAAGCAAAAGAATTTGTTGAAAATATAATCGCTCCCGGAACTTATGTTCAGCCTTCACCGGCGCTGGAATCCGTGGTAAAAATGCAGCAGACGGAACTGGGAAGGGAATTAATGGAATTTTCGGAAAAGACACCCCTTTCGGTAGTGGATGAATTATTTGAACATGAGAAGGTAAAGGCACTAATGCTGTACATTCTCTGCATGTGGGGGCTGGATCCCACCCAGAGCGGAGTGGGATATCTTATACCATTATACATTAACCGTTCCGCCAATTACAGACTGGTGGTCAACGGTTCACACAGTCTTCCCCAGGCTCTATACAAAGTTATTTTAGAAAACAACGGCAAAATACTGTCTCCATATCATGTAAGCAGAATAATTATGGAAGGGAAGGAAGCAAAAGGAGTTGAACTGGAAAACGGCCCCACAATAAAAGCAAAGGCAGTGCTGAGCACGCTGGATACACACCAGACCTTTCTTCAAATGGTAGGGGAAGAGAATCTGGAAAGTGATTTTGCAGAATCGGTAAAGGTATGGATGTGGGAGCACTGGAGTTTAATGGGAGTACACATGGCCCTTTCCGAAGCGCCGGATTTCAAAGTAGCAAAAAAAGATGCAAGTTTAAATAAATCCTTTATCTATGTGCTGGGATATGAAACGCCCCGGGATTTTTTAGACCATTACGACGCAATAGAAAGGGGCGAGGCGGATGGAAATATAGGATTCAACTGCTGTTTTCCCACGGTTCATGATCCGTCCCAGGCTCCTCCCGGTAAACATACCGGATTAATTTCCGTAATGGCGCCTTATGAATTAAAAGAAGGCAAGGAAAAATGGTACGACATCAATTTTAGAGAGGAGCAAATTAAGAAAAGCATAGGCATATTAAGGGAATATGCCCCTAATCTTACAGACGAAAAGATAAGGGGTACCTATATTTCCACGCCGCTGGATGTGGAGAATAAATACCTGGATATG
>JAXHUS010000166.1:0-8161 GCA_034189305.1 Thermodesulfobacteriota bacterium
GCCATAAGATAAAGGTAATCGGAATAATTTCTTTCACAAACTCTTTATTCTGGGCCCTTTATTCTGATTTCTCTATTCTCATATAACTTTATAAACCATACTTTTTTAATCTATTCCGAACGGAATAGATATTAGCTATTGTCTGGAATACAATTTAGTATTAGTGGGGACTGAAAGTACGTATTAAATAGCGGAAAGTACGATTCTCATATCTGTATATAAAATAAGAAAAGGGTATATCATATAATTCAATGAAATACCCTTTCTTTTTTGAAAACTGTCAGTTAAATGACGGTGACATTTACGGCAGCAGGGCCTTTATCCCCTTGCTCTACGTCAAATGTAACACGGTCGCCTTCATTCAGTGATTTGAAACCGGTTGTATTGATTCCTGAATGATGAACGAATACATCCGATCCATCTTCTTGCTGAATAAAGCCGTATCCTTTGCGGTCATTAAACCATTTTACGGTTCCATTAACCATAGTGACACCCTCCTTTCAAATAAATTTCATGGTTTCAAACTGCTGGTGCCACTTTTGCAAAATGGATCTTACCCTCAGAATAAAACCCTCACGCCAATAAAGACGTGCTTTTATGATTAAAGTTAATTTTAACCTATTTTTAATCATAAATCAAGTAAATAAAAATCAATGATTAGCTCAAAAGTGAATTAATTATACAAGTCACAACTTCCGCCGATGCTATTTGACTCAAATTATATTAATAAAGAAAACAACAAATCAATGAAAAAGTGAGAGGAATAAACCATATCATCTCCTTGACTCGCTTCATGAGTGACGGAAAGGCTATGGGCTGTCCTCTCGACCTGGTTGATGGCTGAGAAAACTTGATAGATTGGAGTCACAATCTATTTTACTTCTCAAGAAATGCTTCTACATCTACACTAACCTGACGGCGGTCTTTTCCCTGTTTGATCTTAGCCACTATGTTGTTAACGATGTCCACAACTGATAGGGGGCGAAATCCAAGTTGTGTTGCTATTGTTACACAAAGAGCCATTTCGCGGCGATCTATTGTTCCATCAACTATCATCATATAAACTACATCCATCAGCTGGAATAAACGGTCACGTTCACTCTTAGCAGGTATAAATTTTACGTTCTGAGGTTTTTTTAAAATCTCTTTTAGTTCCTTATCTGACACCCCAACACGCTTACATACCATTGATAAGAATTGTTGTTCTTGTGGTGTAATTTTTCCATCTGCCAACATCACTGCAACTATATTCTTTACAGCAGATTTTTTTTCTTTGCTCGCCTGACTTTCAAACCATCCCATTGCTTTATCTCCTTTCTATAATCAGTTAATGTTCATTTGGCCGATTAATGTAACAATATCTTCTTTGGATATACCAAAGTTTACGGCAAAATTGTAGATAGTATCAAGTTCATTTTTTTCAATTTTTCCATCAGATGCTGCAACTAAAAGTGCATGTCTTACCATCTTTACAACTTCAGTTCTGCTCATACCTGATACCTTTGTCTTTTTCACAGTGTCTTTTAGGATACTATCTACAATAGCAGCAGCAGAATCATATTTTAATTTTTGTTCAATTTTCTTGTATGTTTCTCCAATATTTCCTCGAGTATTTGTTATAGCATGTATTGCAGCTACTTCATCTTTTGAGATTCTACCGTCAGACAATGCCACTGCAAGACAAATAGAAAATTGTAAGGTATTATCTGAAGTTGAACCCTCCAGAACAACCTCTGGATAGATTTTATAAATCAGACTATCAATCACATTATTATATTTTTCCTTAAGGATTTCCAACTCATTATATTCTAAAGTATCTCCAATACGTTTTATCAGTTCTGTCTGTGTTATTGTCTTCATGATTTTCAATCTCAGCGGGGTAAGTGGGTGTGTAGTCATGATAGCGTCAAATAAAGATTCGGATATCTCGTTGTATTGATCCAGTAACAAGTCGAATATCAACACATTTTCAGTATTATTCTGGATAATCTTTTGTGCAAGGCCTGTTGTATACTTAAGCATGGCATTACAAAAGGCATCTATGTTTAGATTACAACAAAGCATTCCTATTACATCACAGCTCAATTCCGTACATATCATCCATTTCAGTATATTACTCTTAATGTCTTTTGCATGAGCAAGGCCGAACTCTGATTCAAGAATGATTCTCGCCGGGATATCGACATGACCGAAAAGAAGATGCCCCAATTCATGACCCAGGATACTCAAACGTTCTACACTATTCAGGTCGTTCATAAAATGCTGACTAACAAGAATTACAAGTTTTTGACTTTTATCCTTGTATAGTATTCCATATCTTGGCATGCACATTGCGTTGGGAATTGGAGATTGAAAAAGAAAAACATTGATTTGTGCATCCAGATTTAAACGCTCTTTGACTATATTAAGCAGTGAGGCAATGGAAGGTAGTTTATCAAGTTTGAGCGAGTGACTGAGGTGCCTAAAAAACTCACGTTCCTGATACTGTGTTTTTTCTGAAAATACCTTATAGCGATTGCGTAAATCCTCAAGTACAGGACGTATCTTTTTGTATAGTAGTTTCTCCCTTCCGTACTGAACCTCTTGCCATGTTATGGTTTTATGCATTTTTGTCCTCTAAAATTTTCTCTTTTTTGATAAAAAAGCTATAAAATTTAAAATTTAATATAAGCAATTCTTATTTGCCAACCCAAAAATTACAGTTTTTAATCGTTTTGTTTAATGTAAATAAAAATATTTTGGGATATTTTAGAAAAATAATCTACTGTTGACATTATTTATAGAAATTTCCATCTATAAGGATAATTCTTATAACATATATTTGTACCATGTTGTCAAATAAAAATGTTAGAAGTTTATACATTTATTATTTTTTATCACTTACCTTCTAAGTTCCCTATATCTTTCATTATTTATTTTTTTCCATCTCCTTTTATCCCAAAAAATGCCTTTGAATTTTTTAGGCAGTACAAAACATAAAAGACAAGAGGAAAATGGGAGATTTCATTTCATTTTTTTATTCTTTGCTATTTTAAAATTTTGCATTTTGAATTTACCAAAAATTGCTACTGCAATTTTTGGGTTTAAATATACCGGCAGGAACAACAGTGGAACGGAACCGATAAAGCTAAGCACCGTAAGGTCGGTACCTACTATTGGGTATTGGAAAAAATACCTACAGGCCTTTACTGGATTTATAAACTTTTGATGTTATCTTATAAAGTGACCTGGAGCCCTTTATTCTTCAGGTATTCCTTTACTTGCCCGATACTCAAGATGCGATAGTGGAAAACCGAAGCTGCTAAAAGGATATCAGCACCGCCTTTAACAACACCCTCATAGAAATGTTCCAGGGTTCCGGCACCGCCTGAAGCAATGACGGGCAGGTCAACTGCGTCTGAAATTGCCCTTGTGAAATCCAGATCATATCCGGCTTGTGTTCCATCTCCATCCATGCTTGTCGGCAGGATCGCACCGACACCCATATCCTGGCATTTCTTTGCCCACGCAACAGCATCCCGGCCAACGGGTTTTGTACCCCCGGATACAACGAGTTCAAATCCGGAAGTCATTCCATTATTTCTTCGGGCATCGATCGCCACGATTACCCTCTCATGGCCATATTTTTTTGCTGCAAGTATTAACAAATCAGGATCTTTTACAGCAGCACTATTCATCGATATCTTGTCGGCGCCGGCTTCCAGAACCATTTCAATATCCTCCAGAGAGGATATACCACCGCCCATCGTCAGAGGAATGTCAATAACCGAAGAAACATTTCTGACCCATTCGAGCCGGGTTTTTCTGTTCTCTAAGGTTGCCGCAATATCTAACATAGCCAGTTCATCGGCGCCTTCATTCTGATAATACATGGCATTTTCAACAGGATCACCTGCATCTTTGAGGTCAACAAAATGTATTCCCTTTACCACTCTGCCGTCTTTCATATCAAGACATGGCATGATCTTTATTGTACTCATAATATCTCCTTATCTATAAAAGTGTCTCGAATAAGCCCCTTTTCGCAGGGAAATAACCTACATCAACTACCACTGCCACAGGCTATTTTTAAATTAATTATCTTTTTCCGTCTCTTCAGTATTTATATCAATATGTATTATTTATATTCCCAAACCGTATAATAAAAATCGCCTTGACTATATTAAATTTTTTTTACCCTTTTATCTAAACCTAAAATCCCGATCCAGACTTCTATATTGAATTGCTTCTGAAACATGTGCAGAAGAGATATTTTCTTCATTACTTAAGTCTGCTATTGTTCTTGATATTTTAAGGATTCTGGTATAGGCTCTTGCAGATAATCCCAGTTTATCTATTGCCGTTTGAAGGAGTTTCTGTGAAGAATCATCAATCCAGCAGTATTTTTTTATATACCTTTGAGTCATCCGGGCATTGCAATAAATTTTTGTTCCCTTAAACCTCTCAATTTGAATCTTACGACAATTGTTTACCCTTTTGCGAATTACATAAGAGGGTTCTCCTTCTCTTTTTGAAGAAAGCTCTTTATATCGAAGGGCTGGAACCTCAATATGAATGTCGATTCTATCTAAAAGAGGGCCGGAAATCTTTGCTCTATATCTCTGAATCTGGGATATATTACATGAACATTCATGATATTGATCGGAATAATAACCGCACGGACATGGATTCATGGCAGCAACTAACATAAAATTTGCAGGATAGGTTATTGATGTTGATACCCTGGAAATTGTAACCTTACCGTCTTCTAAGGGCTGGCGAAGAACCTCCAGGACATTTTTTTTAAATTCAGGAAGTTCATCTAAGAACAGTACTCCATGATGAGCAAGACTTACTTCTCCGGCACGGGGGTATGTACCACCCCCCACCAGCGAGGCATCAGAAATTGTATGGTGGGGTGAACGAAAAGGCCTTGTGGATATTAAAGGTTTTTTGGAAACTAATAGGCCCATAACACTATGAATTTTGGTGGTTTCAACGGCTTCCTCAAAGGCTAAATCCGGCAATATGGTAGGTATCCGCTTGGCAATCATCGTCTTTCCTGCCCCAGGAGGACCAATCATTAAAATATTATGCCCTCCCCCTGCTGCAATTTCGATAGCCCTTTTCCCATGTTCCTGTCCTTTAACTTCATTGAGATCTAAATTGTAGCTTCTTGTTTCTGAAAAAAGTTTCTCCAGATCGACTGATACAGGTTTTGGATTATATTCTCCGCTAAAAAATCCTATAATCTGATGAAGATGTTCCATTCCTAAAATTTCTATTCCTTTAACTATTGCAGCCTCTTTAGCATTTTCCTCAGGCAATATTAAACCTTTCAGGTTTTTATTCCTCGCTGTTAATGATATTGGCAAAGGGCCTGGTATAGATTTAATTCTCCCGTCAAGAGAAAGCTCTCCAACTATCATATACTGGTTTATTCTTTCATTTTTTATTGTATTATTTGCGTAAAGGATACTTAAAGCAATGGGGAGATCATAAGAAGTTCCTTCCTTTTTTATGTCGGCAGGAGCCATATTTATTGTGATTCTACGAGGAGGGAATTCATAACCGGAATTCTTAATAGCAGACTTAACCCTATCCTTGCTTTCCCTGACAGCTCCCTCAGGAAGGCCCACAATCGACATGGCGGGCAGTCCAGGGGATATGTCCGCTTCAACTTCCACAAGGTAAGCATCAACACCTAAAATTCCGGCACTTAAGACCTTAGCAAGCATGACTTTTATTACATTTTAAGGATATTCAAAATTCTGGAATATTTTTAGCAATATTAATGTAAAATATCAACATCTATCTTTTATTTTTTGAATAATTTTTCTTTACTTTTATATTTTATTAAAATATTATTCTTAATCAAAAATAATACACACAAAATGGATGAAGAAAAGCTGGCATATTTTAAAACCATACTGACGGAGAGATTTCAGTCTCTTTTAAGTGAAGCTGGAAAGACACTTTCAGATATGACCGGGGCAAATGAAACTTTTCCAGATCCAACTGATCGAGCATCTTTAGAGTCCAATCGAAATTTTCTATTAAGAATTCGTGATAGGGAAAGAAAGTTAATTGTAAAAATTAAATCCGCCCTGGATAGAATTGAAAATGGTGAATATGGAATCTGCGACTTATGTGGCGAAGAAATTTCTGAAGAACGTTTAAAGGCAAGGCCTGTTACCACCTTATGCATTGAATGCAAAGAAAGGCAGGAAGCTCAAGAAAAGAACAAAAAATTATAGTTCTGATAGACCCCTCCCCTTTTTTATTATTTAACCTATCTTCTGTGTAAATCTTAACTATGAAGAAAAATATACTTACTTGCAGTTTACATAATCAACAATCAGAAGGTAAAATCCCTCAAATTTAATTATCCATTTTATGAATACAAAAAAGAAGTTTCAGGACGTCATAACAAGGTTAAAGTATTTTAGAAAATCCGAATTAATGTAAATAATTTATAGAGATGAAAAATTTTTGTTTATCATGGAAATTTTATCCTGATATAATTATAAGCAGTTATCCAATAGAAACAGTTTCTCAGTCTGAGGAAGGGTTTTAAAACACGAATCAGGGAAGGGTATACCTTTTCCTCTGAAAAATATATCCCTCTTTCCTCAGGGGAAAAAAGCGAGTATTAACATCTTAAAAATGGCCTTAAATGTCTGGGGATGATAACTTTTTAATGACTTTCATCCATTTAATATGAATTCTGCAAAAAAGCCGTTTCAAATTTTAAAAAGAGTGCTTGAAATTTCCTCAAGCCAGAAAAATCTTAAAATTTGGATAAAAGATATCCTTAGACTTTTTTGGGATTCCTTATCTCCACGGATGTGCGCATTCTTATTTTTAGATAAAAATAAGCAATTATATAGTAGTGATATCTTGCCCCTTGATTTACACATTACTGGAGAAGAAATATATTCCAAACTTTCCCAGATTATTTCACTAAATCACAACGAGTTAATAAAAGAACCTTTTATTTTAGTTTCCAACGATATTTTAAAGGGCAGGGATGATTTCTTATCAGATTTTGCCACTCTGGTAATCCTTTCCCTTGTTGACGGGACACGGGTTTATGGTTTTCTAATATTTGGTTTTGAAAAATACCAGTTAAGTGAAGAAGAAATAGATTTTTTTAGATTCATTCCTTACGAAATATCTTCTTTAATACACAAGATTACCCTATGGATAAAAACTGAATATCGTCTTGACAGGGTGCAGGAACTTGCACAGGAAAGAGAGCTCATGCTTAATGAAATCTCCTTACTATATGAAACAAGCAAGTCTATGATAGGAACCGTTAAATTAGATGATCTACTGTATACTATTCTAACTGCTCTGACTATTGGAGAAGGATTTGGATTTAACCGGGCCATGCTTTTTTTAGTAAATAATCAGACGGGTTTTTTACAGGGAATGGTGGGGGTAGGTTTAGATAATGCCGAAGATGCTGATAGGATCTGGAAAGAATTGGATCTAAGAAGACAAAATCTGACAGAGTGGATTGAATATTTGATATCCCATAGAAAAAAAGACAATAAATCAAATTTTGAATTGATGGCAGAGAGTATAAGGATTCCATTAAAAGAAGAGGGAGGGGTCCTTGCAAGAACGGTGCTTGAACAAAGGGAGTTTAATGTTGAAGATAGCAGGGAAGATTCATATATTCATGAAAAAATATTTAACAAAGCGGAAGGGGGCGCTTTCGCTACAATTCCTCTTATGTCGAAAGGAAAGGTAATTGGCGTAATTTATGTGGATAACTTATTTACAAAAAGACCTATTGATGAAAGGAGCCTTAAAGTCTTAAATATTTTTGCCAGTCAGGCCGGAATGGCGATTGAAAATTCTTTTTTATTTTCCAATCTTGTTGAATCAAACAAGCAAGTTAAGGAAACACATAAAAAGCTGATAGAGCATGAAAAACTGGCAGTCTTAGGAACTATGGCTGCAAGTGTTGCCCATGAGATAAAAAATCCCCTTGTATCAATAGGAGGTTTTGCCAGAAGACTTTTTAATAAAGTAAAGACCCCTCAGGAAAAAAAATATTCCGATATTATAATTAGAGAAGTGGATCGTTTAGAAAAAATCTTGAATAATGTCCTTCTGTATTCAAAGGAGCCTTCTTTAAATTTCAGGGAAGAGAATTTAAATAAGATTTTAG
>JAXHUS010000167.1:0-6649 GCA_034189305.1 Thermodesulfobacteriota bacterium
CCTGCCGGAAGTTTTTTTAAAAGGGTTAACCCTTGCAAGAAATTTAGGATATCATGTTAAGCATTTCACCACAATAAATCTTGATTTTATAACCCACTACCGCCCTTTAGAAAATGTGGTAAAAAGACCGACTGCCGGGGGAGGGAAAGGTTTTAATCTCATCGGGCATCATGAAATAATGTTGCCATTACTGATTGCAACCTTTAAAGATGCCCTGCACAATAAATAATCTGAATAATCGACCATTAACAATGAACTGCATGCGCTACGGAAAGACACATCTGGATAAAATTATTATTTTTCTGGCTACTGGAGGATATTGTGGATTTTTTCCCTTTTTCCCCGGAACAATAGGCACTTTCGTCGCTGTTATACTATATTATCTTTTATATCCTGTAAATTTAAATTTTCAAATAACTTTTTTATGTGCTTTTATCCTTCTTGCCATCCCCATCTCTCATAGGGCGGAAAAAATTTTTCAAGAAAAGGATGCACCTTATATTGTTATTGATGAATTTGCAGGATTTTTTGTAAGTATGTTTCTCCTTCTCCCAACATATACCAATCTCTTATTAGCCTTTTTATTCTTCCGTTTTTTTGATATTATAAAATTACCTCCCATAAGTTTTGCAGAAAAAAGATTTACAGGGGGATTGGGTGTTGTTATGGATGATGTGCTTGCTGGAATTTATACTAATTTTATCATTCAGGTTATAAATCATATTTATTAGGATTGTCGGTTATGGAAGTGGAATTAATTTCCATTGGCAGTGAGTTAACTTCAGGAAAAGTAGTAAATACAAATGCATCTTTTATGACAGGAATTTTAGAAAATAATGGCATAAAAACCCTTAGAATAACCACAATAGGAGATGAAAAAGATTTTATAGTAAAGGCTTTAAAGGAATGCTTGCCGTCGACAAAGGCAGTTATTGTTACAGGCGGCCTGGGCCCAACCCCGGATGATATTACAAGGAATGCTGTATCCTGTGCCTTTGATAGAAAACTTATTAGAAATTTAAAGGCTATGGAAGCCATGAAAAAATGGTACCATAAATGGGGGATGGAACCGGAAGAAATAGATTTTGCCCAGGCTTATTTCCCCAGGGGATCAAAGCTGCTTTCTAACCCTATCGGTGTATTTGGATTCTATCTTGAGGATATGGGTAGATTATATTTTTTTATTCCTGGCGTTCCTCAGGAGATGGAACTGCTTATAAAAGGAAAAATAATACCCCTTTTAAAAAAAAGAATGCCCTTAAAGGTTGTCGACTTCCGCACCTATAAAATATTTGGGTTAACCGAGTCCAGAATCGCAAATAAACTTAAAGATTTAGAAAACAATTTAAAGGATATTCGTTTTTCATACCTTCCCAAATTTCCGGAGATCCATCTTGTCGTAAGTGGAGAAGGGGAAAATAAGAAAAAGGTTAAAATAAATTTAGACAGTGTGGAAAAAAAAATTGAATCTATCTTAGGGAACTATATTTTTAGTAAAAAAGGGCTCTCCATTCAGGAGGAAGTGGGAAGACTTTTACTTAAAAATAATGCCACTGTTTCTATTGCTGAGTCATGCACAGGAGGGCTTGTGGGACATCTCCTGACCGAAGTGCCGGGATCTTCACAATACTTTGAGAGGGGAGTAATTGTCTACAGTAATCAGGCAAAAAATGATATTTTGGGAATATCCCCTGAAATAATTAAAGAATTTGGCGCTGTGAGCAAGCAGACTGTGGAAGTGATGGCTTTAAATGCCAGGATTCATGCCAATACCACTTTAGGTTTAGCCCTGACTGGAATAGCAGGTCCGTCCGGCGGCACTGAAAAAAAACCTGTTGGAACCGTATATACATGCCTATCCGATCCGGAAGGAATTAAAACAAGAAAGTTTTTGTTTCCCGGCAACAGGAAGATTATAAAGGAGCTTGCGGCACATACTGCTTTAGACCAGGTAAGGAGGTATTTTTTAAAGTAGATGGATAAAATACGGTCTTTTATTGCGATTGAATTAGAAAAGGATATTAAAGACAGAATTTCTAAAATTCAGGAAGAGCTAAAGAATATAAAGGCAAAAGTCAAATGGGTTAAACCGGACTCCGTTCATCTGACCTTAAAATTTCTTGGTGCTATTGATTTTGCACAAATTGAAGATATAGTAGCTTTAACAGAAAATATCATAAAAGAATTTAAAACATGGGAAATTAATATAAAAGGATTGGGGGGGGTTCCCAAATATTAATTCTCCCAGGGTAATATGGGTAGGTATTGATGATAAAGATAAAAACACTATAAGGATTGCACAAAAGTTAGATAAGAAGTTAGAAAAAATAGGGTTTAAAAGGGAAAATAGAAGATATAATCCTCACCTTACTCTGGGTAGAGTGAAAACTTTAATTGAAAAAGAAGCTTTTACTCAATTTATCCTAGATAACAGTGCCCTTTTTCTCGGTACTATGAAAATAGACAGGGTATTTCTTTTCAGAAGCCAGCTTAAACCTGATGGTGCGGTTTATACAAAGTTAAAGGAATTTTTATTATAGACTAAATTGAAATAATGACGGTTGATTGTTGTAGTTATCCGTTGAATTGCGTTTTATAAGTCATTAATTAAATTTTTTCGAAGGTCTTTTATGCTTTTTATAGTATTTAGTACAGACAAAAACGGATACTCCCAAATTTTGGAGTAGAATTTATATGACGGAATAAGTAATTTAAAAACAACTATTTAAGAGGAAGAAATGAAAAAAGAAGATGGCACAAAAGAAAAATCTCTGGATCTAACAATGACCCAGATTGAAAGACAGTTTGGCAAGGGGGCCATTATGCGCCTTGGTGAGGGAACGGTATTAAGTGAGGTTTCTGTTATCCCTTCCGGGTCCCTTGGTCTTGATATTGCTCTTGGAATAGGGGGGCTGCCACAAGGCCGGGTGATTGAAATTTTTGGCCCTGAGGCATCAGGAAAGACAACTCTCACCCTTCATACTATTTCAAATATACAGAGAAATGGCGGGATTGCCGCCTTTATTGATGCGGAACATGCCCTGGATATTCATTATGCACGGAAACTTGGAATAAACACTGATGAACTACTGGTTTCACAACCCGACAATGGAGAACAGGGACTTGAAATTGCGGATCTTCTGGTAAAAAGCGGGGCTATAGATATAGTTGTTATAGACTCTGTAGCAGCCCTTGTTCCCAGAGCTGAAATAGAAGGGGAAATGGGCGATCCTCAGATGGGACTCCAGGCACGACTTATGTCTCAGGCCCTAAGAAAGCTGACCGCCAATATAAATAAATCCCAGACCATGGTACTTTTCACCAATCAACTTAGGATGAAAATTGGTATAATGTTCGGCAGTCCTGAAACTACTACCGGGGGAAATGCCCTTAAATTTTATTCAAGCGTTCGTCTTGATATTCGAAGGATTGGAGCGATAAAGGCAGGTGATGAAGTAATTGGAAATCGTACCAGAGTTAAAATAGTCAAAAACAAACTTGCCCCTCCATTCAGGGAAGTGGAATTCGACATTCTCTACGGTGAAGGAATATCCAGGGAAGGCGAGCTTGTTGAGCTTGGAACAAAGGCAGGACTGATAGAAAGAACCGGCACCTGGTATTCATGGAAAGAACATCGTTTAGGGCAGGGGCGAGAAAATGCCAAAGCATTTCTAAAGGAGAATCCGAAAATTAAGGAAAGTATTGAAAACCAGGTCAGGGAATATTTTGTTCTCAATAAAGTTGAAAAAAAAGAAGAAAAAGTAATAGATGAGAAAAGTGCCAATGGTAAAAAGACCTTTGACAGGAAACCAAATTAGAAAAGAATTTTTAGATTATTTTCAGGAAAAAAGGCATAGGGTTTTAAAAAGCTCACCCCTTATCCCATTGAATGACAATACCCTTATGTTTACAAATGCAGGAATGGTTCAGTTTAAAAAGGTATTTCTCGGGGAAGAGAAGATAAACCACAAAAGCGCTGTTACGGCCCAGAAATGTCTTCGTGTAAGCGGGAAACACAATGACCTGGAAAATGTTGGAAAAACCTCAAGACACCATACTTTCTTTGAAATGCTCGGTAATTTTTCCTTTGGTGATTATTTTAAGAAAAAGGCTATTTTCTTTGCCTGGGAATTTTTAACGGAAAGACTTAAGTTGGATGCGGAAAAATTATGGGTTACCATTTACTATGAGGATGAAGAAGCTTTTGATTTCTGGAAAAAAGATATAGGTCTGCCTAAAGATAGAATAATTCGTATGGATGAAAAAGATAATTTCTGGTCTATGGGAGATGTAGGTCCGTGTGGACCCTGTTCGGAAATCATTGTGGATCAGGGGATAGATGTCGGCTGCGGGAGACCTGACTGTAAAGTCGGATGTGACTGTGATCGCTACCTGGAATTGTGGAACCTTGTCTTTATGCAGTATGATCGTGATGAAAAAGGGAATTTAAAGCCCTTGCCGCACCCAAACATAGATACCGGAATGGGTTTGGAGAGAATAACCGCTTATTTGCAGGGTGTAAGAAACAATTATGAATCAGACCTTTTTAAAGATTTAATTTGTCATATTGCCAGTCATTTTTCCCTCATTTTTGGAGAAAGAGAGGAGAATGATATTTCTATGCGGGTTATTGCCGATCATATCAGGGCTATAACCTTTTTAATAAGTGACGGGGTTTTGCCTTCCAATATAGGCCGCGGTTATGTTTTAAGACGAATTCTAAGGAGAGCGGCACGGTACGGGAAAAATTTAGGAAAGGGCGACCCCTTTCTTTTTAAAATTACAGATAAAATAGTTTATATGATGAAAGAAGCCTATCCCGATCTTGAAAAAAATAAGGATTTTATAACAAAGGTTATATTAAATGAAGAAAAGCTTTTTAGTGCAACCCTTGATCGGGGATTAAAGATATTAAAAGAGGAAATGGAGTACCTTAAAGGTTCGGATGAAAATATAATCCGTGGTGATCTGGTTTTTAGACTATACGATACATTTGGATTTCCGGTAGATTTAACCCGTGATATTGCAGGGGAAGACGGTTTTATTTTAGATGAAGACGGATTTCAAAAGGCCATGAGCCTGCAGAGAGATCTGGCCCGAAAGTCCTGGAAAGGTTCTGGAGAAAAAGAATTAAAAGATGTTTATAAAGATATAATAAAGAAAGGTGTAGATACAGAATTTGTCGGTTACGGGCTAAAGGAGATTGAATCAAAGATACTGTCTTTATTAAGGGATAACAATGTTATTTCAAGGGCATACACCGGTGATGAAATAGAAATAATAACCGAAAGAAGTCCTTTTTATGGAGAGGGTGGTGGCCAGATTGGAGATAAAGGGGTTATGGAAAGTAAGGATGTTAAAATCGAAATTTATAATACAGTGCGACCTGTACCCAATCTCCTTATTCATCGGGGCAGGGTAACAAAAGGGCATGTAAATGTAAATGACCGGGTTATATTAAAAGTGGATACACTTTTACAGAAAGATACATCTTTAAATCATACTGCAACTCATATCCTCCATGCAATTTTGAAGGAGGTTTTGGGGGATCATGTTAAACAGTCAGGTTCAATGGTATCTCCGGAAAGACTTCGATTTGACTTTACCCATTATCGACCCCTGGCAGAGAAAGAGTTGTACATGATCGAGGAAAGGATTAATTTCCATATATTGCAGAACTATATGGTAGAAACCGAGATGCTTCCCCTGGAAAAGGCTTTAAATATGGGGGCTATCGCTTTGTTTGGAGAAAAATATCAGGATATTGTCAGAATAGTTAAGATTGATGGTATAAGTATGGAGTTATGTGGAGGAATTCATACAGCAAGAAGTGGTGATATCGGAATATTAAAAATAATATCCGAGATGGGGGTTGCGGCAGGAATAAGAAGAATTGAAGCAGTAACAGGAAAGACAGCTTATAACTATTTAAAGCAGCAAGAACAGCAATTAAACAAAATAACAGCCCTTATAAAAGGCTCTTTAGAGGAAATTCCTGAGAAAATCGGAAGACTGATAAAAGAAAATAAAACCCTTGAAAGGGAAATCAGCGAATTAAAACAGAAATTGGCAGGGATACAAACACCTTTATTACATCAGGTAAAAGAAATAGATGGTATAAAAGTCCTTGCAGCGGAAACTAATTTAGATAATCCCGGTGACCTGAGGAATATGGGAGATAAACTAAAGGACGGTTTAAAATCCGGTATCATCATTTTAAGTGGAAGAAAAGAGAAAAGTGCCATACTGCTTGCTATGGTTACAAAAGACCTGCAGGATAAATTTCATGCCGGAAAGATTATTGATAAATTGGCTAAAATTTTAGGTGGTAAGGGTGGAGGAAAAGCCGGAATTGCTCAGGCAGGAGGGGAATATTCCGAAAAAGTTAAGACGGCTCTGGAAAAAGTGCCGGACATTATAAAAGATTTGAATTAGGAATTCATGTGCCCCTATATATCTTTATACACTTTACAATGAATCTTAAAGCGTTAAATATCTCCAGGCCTGCCGGCGGGGAAGGTGTTCGCTGATTACATAATGCGAATTATCGGACAGCATTTTTTGGCGGGGGCATTTGCCTTATCTTTTGCAATGGGCATGACAAAAAATGGTGTAGGATAATTACACCAACTTTATGTTAGATGCTGCA
>JAXHUS010000168.1:0-2628 GCA_034189305.1 Thermodesulfobacteriota bacterium
AACGCCATTTGGGCAACCTTGGTTGCCCAAATGGCGTTTAATGGTTTTGTAAAAACCATTTCCCCGGTTCATTCCCTTTTTGACGGAGATCTGATTTTTGTTCTTTCCATGGGCAGTTTAGAAGTGGATATTAATATCCTCGGGTTATTGAGTGAAGAAGTTGTGATAAAATCGGTGAAAAGGGCGGTGATCCAGGCGGACGGTTTTGGGAAGATTCCTGCATACAGGGATTTGTAAGGAACTTATAGAGAAAGTCTGTCACTATTCAGTTTGGCGGACCCCAATCAGGTAAATACAGTTAATCCATACTTTGAGATGATTTTGCCGGCAGTGGGGATTAAAAAAAATCTGTACTTATTAATTTTAATATGCAGTGCGGCAATCATTTTCATTTTTACAGGCAAAGCTCTATTTCCGGAGTTAAAAGATTATGAAGATAGTTATATTATATTGCTTCATGGTCTGGGCAGAACAAGTATTTCCATGAAGAGATTAGAATGGGTACTTTCGGATAAAGGTTACGATGTAATAAATGCTGGGTATCCTTCAACAAAATTTTCGATTCGGCATCTTGCGAATGATCATCTTGACAGGATAATAAAGGAACATTGCGCCGAACCGGACCGGAAAATTCACTTTATGACTCATTCAATGGGCGGTATTATATTGCGTTGCTATCTGCAGAAGCATAAGTTAGCTAATATAGGGCGTGTAATAATGTTTGGCCCGCCAAATCAAGGAAGTGAAATAGCTGATCATTTTAAAAACAACTTCCTTTACAAATTTTTTATGGGACCTGCCGGACAGGAAATAGGCACTGGTTTGAATGATATTCCATGTAAATTAGGTCCTGTTGACTTCGAACTGGGTGTAATTGCCGGCAATAGCACCTTAAATCCCTATTTTTCATATATTATTCCGGGTCCCGATGATGGAAAGGTATCGGTCAAAAGAGCAAAAATTTCCGGGATGAAAGATTTTTTAGTAGTTCATACCAGCCATTCATTTATGATATGGAGGAAAAAAGTAATTAAACAGGCTATATATTTTCTGGAAAATGGAATGTTTTACAGACAATAAAATAAATTCCTAATTTTTACATATATTGAAATTTGTGTCAAATTAATGACTCAATCAGACAAGCATTTCTTAAAAAGCTTCCTTTTATAAAACATAATTACTCAGGTGGATAGCCTGAAGATAGAAGGCCTTCAAAGCAGAAACATTATCAAAGCCTTTAATCTTCGTGTACAATCATAATTTATCCCTTATTGAACCGGAGTTCATCGAAACCGATAAGGTCTTAATAAATATAAATGCACGGTTTATTTGCTGATCTGGCAGAGATATTGCAAGGATTATATTAAAATACTTGATATTAAATGTTGTTTTTAACGAAACTTTAATAAAAAGTAATAATCTAATATCATAAAAGTCTTAACGTTGATTATAAACTCGATAAAGTTATGGTTTTTTTACAGCTTTAAAAAGTGCTGATGAGAAAGGATTGAATTGCATAGTACAAAATGTTTTGAGATAAGCCCTCCTGAGGATGTGGAGTTAAGAATTGAAGAACGGACAAAACTGAAATATCTTTTGACTTTTCCAGCAGGATATAAGGAGAAAGACCAAAAAGGGCTTATTTTTGTTATACCTGGATTTGGGGATAATGCGGAATCTGAATACCAGACGGATAAATTGCGGCCATATTTAGCTGACAAATACGATTGTATAGTGGCAGGGGTAAGGTACCATAATGATTTACGAGTAAGAAAGACTTACCGGATCAATATCGACAAAATATGTAAATTATATGAATTAGATCCCAACTATTTTTCAACCCCATTAAATTTTGATGAAATAATCTCAAAGCTTGAATCAATGCTCATTCAAAAAGGAATCTTTCGGTTAGACCCTAAACTGGCTATAAAGATGGATTGTTATGATACATATAATTCCTTTGGTTTCCTTCCAGCTTTAGATCACTTGAAAGTATTGTATGACATAATGCATGAATTTCAAATTATAAAGAGCAGAATTGTGGCATACGGCTCTTCATACGGTGGTTACATTGCAATGTTGATGGGTAAATATGCCCCCAAAACTTTTTTTGCAATAATAGACAACTCTGGATTCTGTGTGGCTGATCCGGGGCAGGTAACAGGAAATGTATTTTTTGACAGGGGCGGTGCACTATCTTTTATCAGATACAGCAATGGTAAAAGGTATGAAATACCCATACTTACCGATAATAAATGGAGTATAGATGAAACCTCCTGTTTTTATTATTCCGATGGCCATAGAAAGATTAGAAGTCTTTTAGAAGAATCACACAGAGTAAAATCGGATACAATTTACTGCAGCTTTCATTCTGTCAAAGATATTATAGTCCCTGTTCCCCACAAAGATAAATGTATAGGTATATTATCTAAATACAATAAAGTATTTTATAAGAAAATCGAAGAAAAGGATATTGACGGTAAATTATTTAAAAATATCAAGCATGGCATGGATGCTTCTCTGCGGAAATTGTATGATCACTCAGTTAAGAATATATTATCATATAAACAGAAAAGAGACAATGCTACAGACTTTGATCTCAATTCTAACTACAGTTTTAAATGCTGC
>JAXHUS010000169.1:0-12669 GCA_034189305.1 Thermodesulfobacteriota bacterium
CTGATTTTACAAGGTTTGAAGAACTTGAAACAGAAAGAGAAGAATATCAATAGATTTTAGGAATGGAGGACAAAAAACGTAAGGAATTAAAAGAGAGCAAAAATGCCGGCAAACTCCGCTCTGCAGGTTATGAATCGGAATATTTATATCAACTTGGTAAAATGGCCGGAAGCCTGGTTCATGAAATAAAAAATCCTTTAAATACCCTTTATATAAATAGTCAGATATTAGAAGAGGAGCTGGAAGAGATCGATTATGATAATAAAAAAGAAATTATGGAAATTGCCCGGGCAAATCGCAAAGAAATTCAGCGATTGGAAAATATATTAACGGAATTTTTACGTTTTTCAAAACTACAGGCATTCTTTTTTGAACCAGTTAATATGAATAAGATTATAAGTGAAGTAATCAGCTTTTTTGAAGCAGAATTAGAAAGAAAAAAAATAAATATAATAAGGGATATAAGCAATGGTAGTCCTCTTATTGCTGAGGTAGATGTAAATCAGATAAAACAGATATTATATAACATAATATTAAATGCTTCTCAGGCAATGGAAAATGGTGGTATATTAAGGATTATGCTAAAAAGAGAAGGGGATAATCTTACTTTAACTATTAGTGATGATGGGATAGGCATTCCTGAAAAGAACAGGGAGAGGGTCTTTGATCCGTTTTTCTCAACAAAAAAGAAAGGAACCGGCCTGGGGCTTGCCATTGTGAAAAGGGCTGTTGATATTCATAAGGGAAAAATTAGCGTTGAAAGTAAGGAAAATCAAGGGACGACTTTTAATTTGACTTTACCATTGGTACATTAAAATAACTTGACAGTTCACGGGGATCAGTTAACAAGTTATAAGAAATGGCTTTAAATCACAGGAATTATTTATATTTGATGTTATGAAAAAACATTAACTGACAATTAATCCCTGACTTCTGTGAACTATTACAACATAACTATTTCTTTTGAGATTACTATGTTTTCTGACGAACACACTATTCTAATTGTAGATGATGATGAGGAAAGTTTAAAAGCTATAAAAAGGGCTTTACAAAAAGATTATCGCGTTATTACAAGCGATAAAGGAAAAGAGGCCATTAAATTATTTAAAAAAGAAGTTGTTGACATTACAATAACAGATCTTAAAATGCCTGATATGGATGGAATGGATGTATTGGAGAAAGCAAAAGAGATAGATCCTGAGATTTCGGTAATAATGCTTACTGCTTACGGCACTATAGAGAACGCAGTTGATGCTATGAAATCAGGCGCAGTGGATTACTTACTAAAACCTGTGGATATCTTTGAATTAAGGACAAGGGTAAAAAAAGCCATTCAAAATAAGACATTACATCGAGAAATAGAGTATTTAAGGGCTCAGGTTAATAAAAAGTATGGATTCCATAGCATTGTCGGCAACTCTCAAGCCATGAAAGAGATATATAGTCAGATTGTTCAGATTGCACCTGCTAAAACCAATGTGCTTGTATTGGGAGAAAGTGGAACAGGCAAAGAACTTGTTGCAAAGTCAATACACCATAATAGCCCTAGAGCTAATAAACCTTTTATTCCGCTGAATTGCTCCGCGTTACCTGAGAATTTACTTGAGAGTGAACTTTTTGGATTTGAAAAAGGATCATTTACGGGAGCTACTGAAAAAAGACTGGGGAAGTTTGAGATAGCCCAGGGAGGAACGATTTTTCTTGATGAAGTAGGTGAAATGACCAATGCAATTCAGATAAAACTCCTTCGGGTACTGGACCAAAAAGAGATAATGCGTGTGGGGGGATCATCAACCATCAAAGTGGATACACGTCTCATTACTGCAACAAACACTGATTTAGAAAAGGCTGTGGAAGCAAAAAGATTCAGAGAAGACCTTTATTACAGATTAAAGGTGGTAACCATTAATCTGCCGCCTTTGAGGGAAAGAAAGGAAGACATCCCCCTTTTAGTGGATACATTTTTGAGACAATTTAATGAAGAAAATAATAAAAATATTAAGGGATTTAAAAAAGAGGTGATAGACCTTTTTATTGATTACCATTGGCCGGGGAATGTTAGAGAATTAAAAAATATTGTTGAAAATATGGTGGTAATGTCGAATAAAACCATTCTGTCTCTTAATGACGTTCCTTCATCCATCAGCAAGCTAAAAAGTAAAGAAAAGAATGTTTATCTCAAGATAGGTTCTCCTCTTATGGAGATGGAAAAAGAGTTGATTCGGGAAACATTAAAAGAAGTTAATGGAAATAGAACAAAAACAGCCAAAATTTTAAAGATCGGCCTTAGAACTTTACAGAGAAAAATTAAATCTTATAATTTAGACTGATTAATTTCAACCGTTTAACAATTTTTCCTTTAAAAAATACTTTTAATTGACTAAAATAGTTTTATTATAAATAAAAGAGGGGTTTTCTTTAAATGATAAAGGTAGAAAATTTAACTAAATATTATGGTAACTTTCCTGCAATTAAAGAGATAAATTTTGAAGTGCAAAAAGGAGAAGTTTTAGGATTCCTTGGTCCAAACGGCGCCGGCAAAACAACCACTATGAGAATTTTAAGCGGTGCAATGCCGGCAAGTTATGGAAAAGCCAGCATTGCAGAATATGATGTTTTTGAAAGTCCTATAGAAGTAAAAAAACGTGTCGGTTATCTTCCGGAATACCCTCCCCTGTATCGAGAGATGACCGTATACGGGTATTTGAAGTATGTGGCAAAGATTAAAAATATTCCCCGTAAAAAAATTAAAGACAGTATATATAGCATAATGGAGAAATGTTCCATAAACCATGTGGCGAAAAGATTAATCGGTAACCTTTCAAAGGGATACCAGCAAAGGGTAGGCCTGGCTCAGGCTTTAATCCATAACCCGGAAGTCTTAATTCTTGATGAGCCGACCATAGGGCTTGACCCTAAACAGATCATAGAGATTCGTGCCATGATTAAGGGCCTTGCTGATGAACATACAGTAATCTTAAGTACCCATATACTTCCAGAAGTTGCCATGACATGTAATCGTGTCATCATTATCAATGAAGGTGAATTAAGGGCCATGGACACTTATGAAGGGCTTTCAGCAGGTTTGCGTAAATCGGAAGTAATAAAAGTGGGTATAAAACGAGAAAATGAAGAAATTATTAAATTAATTAAAGGGCTGGATGGAGTCTTAAAGGTGGATAAAGATTCTGAAAAAGAGAATAGTTACAACATAGAAGTTAAACTTGGGGCGGACATGCGGGAAGAAATAGCAAGGATAATTGTAGAAAATAATGGCGGCCTTCTGGAGATGCAAACAGTTTCTTTGAGCCTGGAAGATGTTTTTTTACAATTGACTACTGAAGAAGGAGGGAGTGCATGAAAAACATTTTGGCTATAGCCCAGAAGGAAGTAAAAACATATTTTATTTCACCGATTGCTTATGTTGTCCTGACAATTTTTTTTGTTATCTATGGCTTTTTAACCTTTAATATTCTATCTTATTTTAATTTACAATGCATGCAGTACAGACAATACAATCAGGGTTTTCCTGAGTTTAGCATCAGTCAATTCGTTCTTGAACCATCCCTTCATAATATGGGCTTTATCTTTCTTTTAATCGCACCTTTTTTGACTATGAGACTGTTTGCAGAAGAAAGCAAGGGGAAAACCATGGATCTTTTACTGACATCTCCTCTATATTTGTTTGAAATTATTTTAGGTAAATTTCTGTCCGTTGCTTTCTTTCTGATAATTCTGCTTTTGATTACTTTCTATTTTCCTGCAACCCTTTTCGTCATTGCAAATCCGGAACTGCCCCCACTGTTTTCCGGTTATCTTGGAATTTTTCTTATGGGTTCCGCATTTCTTTCCATTGGGATATTTGCCTCATCCCTAACGGAAAATCAGATAATTGCAGCAGTAATTACTTTTGGAATCCTGCTTTTTTTCTGGATCGTCGGTTGGGCATCTCATATGGTGGGCGAACCATGGAGTACCGTATTAAAATACTTATCCTTTATAGAACATAATGAAAGGTTTATTTCCGGGTTAATTGACACACGAGATATTGTTTATTATTTAAGTATAACGGTCTTTGGATTATTTCTGAGTCATAGAGTTTTAGAATCCAGGAGATGGAGGTAGAATTTTGGCTAAACCAAAAAGGAAAATATACCGAAAAGATATCGGCAGGTTGACCAAATATGGAATAAATACCGGTGTTTTAATCATTGCTTTTACAGGAATTCTTATCATTACAAATTATATAGCAAATTTACATTATTCTAGATGGGACCTGACTGAGACAAAAGCCCATAGTTTATCTGAAAAGACCCTTAAAATCCTTAAGAGTCTCCCCGGGGAAATAAATATAACGGCCTTTTTTCAGGAAGGAGGAGATAGGAAGAAAAGTTTTGAGAAATTGTTTGATTCTTATAAATATTATTCAAAGCTATTAAAATTAAAGTTTGTAGACCCTGATCGTAGCCCTGCCCTAACAAAAACGTATGGGATAACTGAATACGGCACCATAGTTTTAGAAAGGGAGGATAATGAAGCCAGATGTAAAAAAAGTACTGAAGAAGATTTTACCAATGCCCTGATAAAAGTGAGCCGTAAAGATAGAAAAAATATCTATTTTTTAACGGGTCATGGTGAACATGCAATTTCTAATAAAGAAAAGGAAGGTTATTTTCACTTTAAAGATTCTCTGGAAAAGGAAGGCTTTTTAGTTTCTTCACTACTTTTATTAAAAGAAGGTAAGATACCGGAAGATTGTAATGTGTTGGTCCTGGGAGGTCCGACAAAACCACTCTTTGAAAAAGAAAAGGAATTATTAACAAGCTATATAAATAATGATGGGAAGATCCTTATCCTCCTCGACCCTCTTTCTTCTTCGGGCATGGATGAGTTTTTAAAGGGCTGGGGATTAAATATCGGCAGAAATATTATAATTGATACACTATCTCGACTTTTCGGCGGAGATTATTCCATTCCCATAGTTTCAAATTATCCTGAATGCGAGATAACCAGAGGTTTTGATATGAACACTTTTTTCCCTGTTGCCTGTTCAGTGGAGCCGGAAGACGTTCCCCCTTCCCATATTGAAGTTAAAACATTCTTAAAGTCCGGGGATCATAGCTGGGCCGAAACCAGCCTTGATAACAAAGAAGCAGAGTACAATCCCGATGATGACATAAAAGGACCTGTTTCAATTGGAGTAATAGTTACAGGCAAAAGTGAAAAGGATGAAAAGGAGAAAAGCAACTTAAAAATGGTGGTAGTTGGGGATTCGGATTTTGTAATAAATAATTATTTCAATTTTTCCGGTAATGGAGATTTAGGTTTAAATATAATTAACTGGCTTGGTGAAGAAGAAGATTTAATTTCTATTAGACCCCGCAGTAGAAGATCAGGTTTGGTTCATTTAACAAGAAGACAGGGAAATTTCATATTTTATTTTTCAGTGTTTATAATACCTATAATAATTTTTGCCGCAGGGTCATTTATCTGGTGGAGAAGAAGAAGGTTATGAAATTTAAGGCGACATGGATAATTGCTCTACTATTTTTAGGTTCGGTTTTTTATCTTCTTATTGTTGAAATCCCTGGACAAAGGGAAAAAAGAATTGTTAAGGAAAGAGAAAATAGCATTTTCTCTTTAAATTTTTCCGACCTAAATTCTATTTCAATACAAAATCCAGATATAAAAAAGAAAATAGAGCTAAAAAAGGATAAAGATAAAAACTGGAATATAGTCTCTCCTGTTAAAGATAAAGGGAACGACGAAGAGATAAGAAACCTCCTGGCAACACTGGAAAATTTAAGATATAAAAGGATTGTTGAAGAGGATGCCGAAGATTTAGATTCTTACGGCATTAAAAAAGATGGACTAAGGGTTATTATTTCCGACTCAAAGGGAAAAAAGCAAGGGATATTGATTGGTAATGACGCACCTTTTGGGGAAGCGTTGTATATAAAAAAGACGATGGAATTGAATGTTTATCTGGTGGATAAATCTATAAAATCCGCAATTGATAAAACGGTTTATGATTTAAGAAATAAGAATATATTAGCCTTTAGTGAAGATAAACTTAAAGAGATGAATTTTACCTTTCCTTCTGAACATATCGTCCTGAAAAAGGTAGGTGATAACTGGAAACTTACAGACCCTGTTCAATATGATTCTGATGATGAAGTCTTAAGTGAAATATTTAATTCTTTAAGGGATTTAAAGATAAAAGAATTTGTTGAAGAGAAAGGGGGAAATTTTGGCAGATTCGGTTTGGATGTACCTTCTTTTACCATAAAATTAATGTATCTTCCGCCCCTTCTCAGCGAGGAACTATGTTTTGGAAATAAGGATGAACAAAAAGAGGGATATTATGCCAGGAAAAAGGGAGAAAAGAAAATTGTCTTAATTTCTTCGGATTTTTATAAAAAAGTGGCTAAAAGGCCGGTGGATTTAAGGGATCATCTTATATTAAGGTTTGACAGAGATAAAGTGGAAAAGATTGCACTGTTGTCTAAGGATAAAGAAATTGTGTGTGAGAAGAAGAAAAACTTATGGGAGATTAAAAAGCCTAAAGATCTAAAAGCGGATGAATTCGAAATAAGTAATTTCTTATATAGACTTTCAACTGTCAGGGTAAAAAGATTTTTAAAGGATGGCAAACTAAGGGAATCCGGTCTGGACAATCCGGGCCTTAAAATTTCTCTCTGGAGGGAAGGGGATAAAAATCCGGTCTGTCTGGAACTGGGCAGAAAGGATAAAACAGAAGAAGAGATACTTGCAAAAAATTCCATACATTCTACTATATTTGCAATAGAGGAGAAAATTGCAAAAGATATAAATAAAACCCTTTTCGACCTGCGGGACAAATCCCTTTTTGGTCTTGATGACGACATATCTCTGGATAAAATTGAAATTTTATTCCCGGATGATAAAAGCCTGGTCTTAGTACAAAAGAAAAAGGAATGGGGTGTACTTTTTCCAAAATTTTGTTCCCTTGATAAAGAGAGATTAAATACATTTATATGGGATATAAGGAACTGGAAGTTTAAAAAAATTTTTGAGCTTAACAAACTAAATCACGATATCCTAGGTTTTAATTCACCAAACTACCAGGTTAAAATCTGGAAAAAAGATGATAAAAAACCTATAAAAGTAACAGTAGGAAAAGAAAGTAATCCGAAGGAGAATCTTTTCTACTCCCAGTCGGAATATGTTGATGGTATTATTGAAGTAGAAGCGGGATTTTTAAAAGAAATGCAAAAAGAGGTAGAATAATATGTTTGAACAAGCCACCACCAGGAAGAGGGATTACTATGAAGTCCTTAATGTTTCCCGTAACGCATCTGTTGAAGATATAAAAAAAGCATACCGCAGTTTGGCCTTACAATATCATCCGGATCGCAACCCCGGCAACAAAGAAGCTGAGGAAAAATTCAAGGAGGCTGCTGAAGCGTATGAGGTATTAAGGGATTCAGAAAAGAGGAATTTATATGACCGTTTTGGTCATGAAGGAATAAAAGGGGTTGGGTTTACCGGTTTTGAGGATATATTTTCCCATTTCGGTGATATTTTTGAAAATTTTTTTGATTTCGGCTTTGGGGACAGAAGGTCAAGGACTTCTTATCATAGGGGAAATAATATAAGTTATGAAATGAAAATTTCCTTTATGGATGCTGCCCTTGGAAAGGAAGAAGAGATAAAGATAGATAAGTGGGAAAATTGCGTGACATGCAACGGCTCTGGAATGGAACCGGGTACTTCTCCTCAAGTTTGTTCCGCCTGTAATGGAAAGGGCGTTATAAGCCAGGCCCATGGATTTTTCAGCATAAGAACCACGTGCTCTCAGTGCAGGGGAGAAGGCAGAATGATTACCAGTTTTTGTAAGGATTGTGGCGGTAAAGGAAGGATAAAAAAGGTAAAAAATTTAAAAATCAAAATTCCAGCGGGGGTAGATACCGGTTTTAGATTAAAAATTCCAGGTGAAGGAGATCCCGGGGAGAGGGGCGGACCACCCGGGGACATGTATATTATATTTCAAGTAGCTCCCCACGAATTTTTTGAAAGGGAAGGTGAGCATATTTTTTGTCGGATTCCAATATCCTTTACCCAGGCAGCTTTAGGGGCACAAATTGAAGTTCCCACTTTAAAAGGAACCGAAAAAATACAGATTTCAGAAGGAACCCAGACCGATTCCGTTTTTCGTTTAAAGGGAAAGGGCCTGCCCCATATCAGAGGTTATGGTTACGGTGACCAGGTTATTCAGGTTGTATTAAAAACACCTACCAATTTGACAGATAGACAAAAAGAACTTTTAAAGGAATTTGCGGGAATGGACTCAAAACCTTCCAAAAAAAAGAAAAAAAGTAAATTATTTGGTAAAAAGTGATCAGCCCATGGCAAATTATCATCCATAGATAAGGATTTGCCTTACGAAAACATTACTGCAAACTATATATGTAGTATGAAAGTAAAGGCCTCTGTCCAATTTCTGATTATCCCTTCAAAGAAACAGATAATATTATTCATGGTTCTCGCAATTGGTCTCTCTTTATTGAAGAGGCAATAATTTCTTATATTGATAAAAAAAGAAAAAAAGTACGTGATGATAAAGATTTAAAATTTATAAATAATGCCGAAAAGTCACTAAACAGTGAAGCATTAGAAGTCCTATAATACCAGATAAAACTTTGAAACGTGGTGATTTATATCGAGTATATAAAGGGTCTAAACATGATCCTGAAAAATACCGGATCTTTGCTGTTGTAAGTCGTCAGGTTCTTATAGATTCAAAGTCTTTTACTATCATCTGTACTCCCCTTTACAAAAATTATTCGAAAATTTTTACACAGGTTCCTATTGGTATTGAGGAAGGTCTAAAACAAAATACAAAAAAATGCCTTTGCATTTTTCGGGCAATGCAAAATGTAAAAGGCAGAAGGAAAATGGTAAAATTTAATTTCACTTTTTTATTCTTTGCATTTTAAAATTTTACATTTTGAATTTACCAAAAAATATCAATATAAAAGAATCAATATATCTTGAGACAAAAGTAATGTTTAATTAAAACCCGGTGTTTTCAATGAAAGTCGTTTACCACAATAAATTTCTGGAGGTTTATACCATGGATCCCGCTGCAAAGCCGGGGAGGATAGAGGCAATTTACAATGAATTTAAAAAAACCTGTTTTGAATTTGTAAAGCCGGAACCGGCAAAGGATGATGATCTCCTTCTGGTTCACACAAAAAATCTGATAAATTCGGTAAAAAGAAAAGGAATTTATGAAATTGCCGGCCTTTCTGCAGGTGGTGCGATAAAAGCTGCTGAAATCGGCTTACAGGATGCAGCTTTTGCTTTGATAAGACCGCCGGGCCATCATGCAGGCAAAAATTTTAACGGGGGATTTTGTTATTTTAATAATATGGCTGTTGCGGTTGAAAAGCTAATTAAAGGGGGAAAGATTGGAAAAGCACTGATAGTAGATATTGACCTCCATTATGGAAACGGAACTGCGGATATTTTTCAAGGCAGAAAAGATGTATCTATTCTGGATATAAACTCAAATACTAAGGAGGAGTATATAAAACGATTAAAGGATCAATTAGATACAATTAAAGGTTATGACATTATAGGTATTTCTGCCGGGTTTGACAGATATGAACTTGATTGGGGAGGCATGTTTAAAACAGAAGATTATAACACTATAGGAAAAATTATAAAAAACAAAGCATACAAAAACTGTAATGGAAAATATTTTGCAGTTCTTGAAGGTGGGTATTATATCCCTGATCTGGGAAAGAATGTAAGGTCTCTTATAGATGGAATGACATAAACCTGTAAATAACTTACATGACCTGCGGTTACAACCAGGCATGATAGAGAATTCAGAAGGCAGAATACAGGGAGAGGATGGGAGTAAATTATTTTACAAACTCTTCCTTCTTACTTCTCTATTCTGACTTCTGAATTCTCTATTTTTATATAAAGGATACGCAGTGAAAAACCTTGAAATTGCAAGAATATTCAACAATATTGCCGACCTTCTCGAGATTAAGGGAGACAACCCTTTTAAAATAAGGGCATATAGAAGGGCATCACAAAATCTTGAGGGCATTGCAGAGGACCTGGCAACGATAGCCGGACGGGGTGACCTCAAGGAAATCCCCGGTATCGGCAAGGACCTTTCTAAGAAGATAGAGGAATACCTGAAGACAGGTTTAATGAGTTACTATGAGGAGCTTAAAGGGGAAATCCCTGAAAGCCTGCTTGCTATGATGGCTATTCAGGGAGTAGGCCCTAAAAAGGCCAAACTTTTTTATGAAGCCTTAGGAATTACAAATATTGACGAACTTGAGAGGATGGCGGGTTCTCATCAACTCAGGGAAATTCAGGGCATTAAGGAAAAGACCGAAGAAAATATCCTTCGGGGCATTGCCCTGTATAGGCAGGGAGTGGAAAGGATGACTCTGGGATATGCTTCTGCCTTATTCAAAAGGGTTGCCGATGAGATCAGGGGAGTGCCGGGAATAGAGCGGATCCATCCTGCCGGAAGTTTGAGACGTCAAAAGGAGACCATCGGAGATTTGGATATCCTGATCTCATCATCTTCACCCCACGAAGTGATGGAAACCTTTGTCAATCTTCCTGATGTCAGGGAAGTACTGGGAAAAGGCATCACTAAATCAAGTGTTCTCACCCGGGAAGGATTTCAGATGGATCTGCGGGTAGTTCAGAATGACCAGTACGGTTCGGCACTGGCGTATTTTACCGGTTCTAAAGCCCATAACATCAGGATTAGGGAGATGGCTGTTAGGAAGGGGTTTAAAATCAGTGAATACGGGATATTTAATGAAAAATCCGGCAGTCGGATTGCCGGGGAAAAGGAAGAGGATACTTACCGCCTGTTAGACCTTCCCTTCATCCCTCCTGAACTTCGCGAGGACCGGGGAGAAATTGAGGCGGCTATGGAGGGTGTCCTTCCTGCCTTAATCAAAAGAGAGGACATACGGGCTGATCTGCATATCCATAGTAATTACAGTGACGGAGCCCATTCCATAAAGGAGATTGCCGCAGAGGCAAGGGAAATAGGTTATGAGTTTGTGGCTATAACTGATCATTCCCAGTCTCTGGGGATTGCAGGCGGTGTAAGTGTAGATGAAATGATAACAAAGATAGAGGAAATCAAAAAGGTTAATCGGGAAATTAGCGGCATCAGGCTTCTTTCCGGAACGGAAGTCGATATCCGTATTGATGGGACCCTGGACTATCCGGAAGAGGTCCTGGCAAAGCTTGATTTAGTGATTGCATCAATCCATTCCGGATTCAGGAGGAGTAAAAGTGAGCAGACCGGGAGAATTATTAAAGCTATGAAAAGTCCCAATGTTCACATTATCGGTCATCTAACTGGAAGACTTTTAGGTGAAAGGGAAGGATATGAGGTGGACCTGGATGAAATTCTAAAGACTGCCGTAAAAACCGGAACAGCGGTTGAGATTAATGCCTACCCCCAGAGACTTGATCTGAACGACATCGGATGCAGACGGGCAAAAGAACTGGGGGCAAAGGTTGTCATAAACTCCGATGCCCATGTACTTAACCAGCTGGACTATATGGAATTCGGTGTGTCAGTGGCCAGAAGGGGCTGGCTTGAGAAGGAAGACATCCTCAATACCCTTGATTTGAACTCTTTTCTAAAAACGATTAAACCCAAAAATTGCAGTAACAATTTTTAGTAAATAAAAAATTCAAATGGCAAAATTCAAACGTTACTGTTCACTTCATACCCATTATTACTTCGCGCAATATTTTGTCCAGACTTTTGATTCTGAATGGTTTTACAATGGCGCCCGCAAAGCCGTATTCTCTAAAATCGGTTACTATAGGGTCATAAGGATAACCGCTTGATATTATTATTTTAGCTTCGGGGTCTATTTCAAGGAGTTTTTTAACGGCTTCTTCACCTCCCATGCCATCTTTTACGGTTAAATCCATAATAACAGCATCAAAAGGGTCTCCGGATCCTTTGGCCTTCAAGTACAGATCTATCGCTTCCCTGCCGTCCCCGGCAAATTCCATCTCATATCCGATAAGATCAAGCATAGTCTCTGTTACATCCCTGATCTTTTCTTCATCATCCATTAAAAGAATCTTTCCTGTTCCTTCAACGGGTTCTTCCGTATTATTTTCTTTATTTATGGTCATACCCTGTCAATTTTCTGCAAAAATAATTACCCTCTTCCGTATTTATCCTTAATTATATACTTTATATCCTGTTTGATCAATGTTTCAAGGGAACTGTCAAAATATGCCTTTTTACAATCCAATGTATCGATATTCCCTTCCCTCACAAATGACATATACCTGCATCCTCCGAAACAGAGGGGTAGATACCGACATCGGGCACATTCCTCATTTTTCCATATACCGACTTTGTATGAATCGGTATAATCCCCTACCCCCCTTTTAATATCCCCTATGGCAAACCCCTCCTTGCCGATAAAAGCCGGGCACTTATATATAACACCGTCGAAATTAACGACATAAGTGTCTTTGTTTTCTATCATACAGCCCATGGGCATCGGCTTTAAGGTGTTATATCCCCTCTTTAGCAACTCTTCCCTTAAAAACTCATCGGCCTCCGACAGCCACGGCTCATACATGGACATACAGCCTTCATTA
>JAXHUS010000017.1:0-2795 GCA_034189305.1 Thermodesulfobacteriota bacterium
AGGATAGATATGGCAGAATAGGCAGGAAATAGTACATTATTATATCCGCCTGAGTGTAGTATTGAGAGCCAGGACGCCCCTATCATGCCAATGGATAGCATTAGATAAAAGATAAAGTCATTATTTTTAGACTTTGTGAATTGAAATAGAATGGTGAAGAAAGACATAAGAAATGCTATAGATAACGGCTTAATAATATCCACTATCCAAAATGTTAGAATCTTTGATTTGTTAATAGAGTGTTGTTTGGGCAGGTCAAAGATATAGTAATTATACCAACCCTCATGAAGCCAATTAAAAACCAATGTGCTTATTACTACAAGGGAAATGAAAGTCCCTATAAATATAATGGAAGTACGGCGATTCTCATAAAAAAAATAGACCATTAAGGGCAGAGAAATTAATAAAGCTGTCTGCTTGGTGAAAAATGACAAGAACATAAGAATACCGGCAGTGATAGCTGTTCCCATAGAATGTCCGAACCTTATTATATAAATGCCTGACAGCAAGAATAATAGAAACAGCGAATCTACCCTGGCTATATCAAACCAGGCGCCGCTTATGCGAAAAGTGGCTGCAAGCAGGCAGGAAGACAGCACACCGCATAACATATTCCCTGTTTCTCGCTTTACGAAAAGGAAAATAATAATGAAACAGCCAAGGGATGATAATAATGAAACAAATCTGAGAGGGAAAAAACCGATATCAAAGATAAGGGAAACTAATGCAGAGATATAAAAATAAAGTGGAGTATATATGAATGGTGTAAAAGAGAGGGACGGACTCACATATAATCTGTCTCCGGAAAGTATTCTCCTGACATGGTCAACGGATCCGCCTTCCATCCACTCAAGTTCATATGGATAATGAATACGATTATATACTATAAAGACATATGTGAATAAGTATAGTAATGCAATACTTAGTAGCAATACCTTTAAAAAAATGATGAGATAATCTATATATTTGTTTTCTTTAACCATGTAATGGTGCATCGATTTATAAATAAGGTCATCAAAAAATATTTATCTAAATCTATTAGTATAAGATAACTATGGGGCGTTAAAAATTTTTTCTTTAAGGTTTAAAGCTTTGAAATAAATTCAGCTACTTTTCGTATTCAGCATAATTTAGCCTGAAATTAATATTATAAATAATTCCAAGGAAAGTCCATGTATACAGATTAAATGGAAAACATTGAAAAAAATCCCCTGTTAAATTTCTCAGAACATATCCTAACATAATACAAAAAATCGCATAAATGAGGGATTTATCCCTTTCTGATATACTTTTATGATTATAAAGGGTAAACATGGTTTTAAAGGCGACAGAGAATATTAAGAATAGGATTAAAAGTCCCAATAATCCGGACTCGAAAAGAACCCTAAGGTAACAATTATCAAGACCACTTCTTTGACTTATGTGTCCACCCGTATTTTTTAAATCCGGATAACTGGAAATAACATCATATTTTCGTGATTTTATCTTTATATTTCCAAAACCATATCCCCAAAAAGACAAATTGAAGTTTTCTGTTGCTTCTTTCAAATAATAAATTCTTTGCTGAAGACTTAGATCCCTACCAGCAGCAAGATTTTTTATATTTTCTGAAATGCTGGTATAATTAAAATAAAGAAGAAAACAAAGTAAAATAATGGAAATAGGAGTAAACATCTTCAAAAAGTTAACTTTATTTTTTCTAAATAAAAGCAGAAAGATAACAATGACCATTGAAAATATTGCACCCCTTGAATATGTTAGTATTAGCGCTATAGAAATAAAAAGAATACCAAGAAAAAGCAGTTTTGATTTTATTATCTTGTCAAGGAAATATAAAATCAGAATTACATTAACTGTGAATAGATACAGACCCAGAAAATTTGCATTTAAAAAAAAGCCAGCCATTCTTATGGTAGGATTATCTGAACTTGAAGAAAACCCTATTAGACCCGCTTTAAAAAAAGCATAATATTGGACAAATCCGAAAATCATGCTGAATACCCCGGTAATAATTATGATTTTAATGGTAGTATCTATATTTTTTGAATCAAAGAAGTAGGCAATAATGAAGAAAAGGGGGATAAATAATATCCATTGGTTTAATATAAGTATACCGACAGATAAGTATTCAGCACGAAGTGCTTGTGTCGTCTGTAACGCTACAAAGCTAAGTATAAAATAATTAATACAATTTGAAAAAAAAAAGGATGGTTTTGAACTCAAAAATAAAATAAGCCAGCATATATAAATAAGAAAGATTAGAAGGTATTTTATATTGCCAACAAATGCAAATTTGTTGAGAAATGGCAGATTAAATGCCCCTAAAAAAGGAGATATAAAAAGCAGTATAAAAAAATAATATTTATAATCTAAATAAAAAATACTTTTATGCATTTTAGTCTAAATTGCATTAATCTTTCATCTAAGCTGAAAGTGTAAATAAACAATATCTGCTTTTTCTTAAAACGAGAAAGATAAAAAAGTCTATCCGTTCGATTACAAAAATTAACAATAATAAAAGGAGAATAAAACCTATGGGGAAATATAGCAAAGAAAGGGTAAAATTGCAAACAAGAAAGTAAAATACCCCGTGCTAAAGCAACGGGGTATCAAGGGTAGTTTTTTCATGAACTTAGGCAATTGAAATTATTTGACTGCTACCCCTGCGGCAAGCCGCAGGGTTCGGTTCTTCATTACCATCCTAAAGTACGCATATAAGAAATTAAAGCAGATTTTTCACTATTTGCACCCCCTGTAAGGTCATACCCTTCACCACTACCTATGAAAAAAAACAG
>JAXHUS010000170.1:0-3914 GCA_034189305.1 Thermodesulfobacteriota bacterium
ATTTTAATATTCTCCTGGAGTTTTAAAATGCCTATATATGAATTTTTTTGCTCTGAATGTAACACGGTATTTAATTTTTACTCATCAAAGGTAAATATAAATAAAGTTCCCAAATGTCCTAAGTGTAAAGAAATCAGCCTGGAAAGAAAAATGTCCAGATTTTCTTTCTTTAAAAAAGGGCATAACGAAGATGAATCTGAGGAACTTCCTTTTGATGAGTCAAAAATGGGAGATGCAATGCAAATGCTGGAAAAGGAAGCAGATAAAATAAATGAAGATGATCCGCGACAGGCAGCAAATTTCCTGAGAAAGATGATGAAAGCCGCAGGAGGAGAACCGGGAGATGGAATGGAAGAGGCATTAAGAAGGCTTGAGTCTGGAGAGGATCCGGAACAGATTGAAGAAGAAATGGCTGATCTTCTTAATCCTGAGGATATGTTTGTAAGTAAGAAAAACAGGAAAAGAAAAAAGATAATATATGATGAAAATCTTTATGATCTCTAAGGCTGTTCAAGGATTTTAACACCATGAACCAGCCTTCTTAAAGAGGTACTGAATGTTCCAATCGCAATTAATACCAGGATTATTTCAAAAACCACCTTCTCGTCAAACTGTTTTCCTAAAAAATAATTAACCATAAAAATTATCATTGGTGAGGTAATACTTCCTATAGACAACCAGGTAAGACGTTCCGGTCTTTGCATTATACCCACATCGTTTTTTACTCCCAGGGCTTCGCTTTTTGCTTTAACGTAACTGATTCCAATAGATGAAATAAATGCAATTCCGGTAATTAGAAAGAGAAATAAACTGTCCCTGTAAAGATAAAAAAGCCCTATAAAAAAGATACTTTCACTATATCGGTCAATACAGGAGTCAAGGAATACGCCGGGCCTGCTTTCCATACCCAATTTTCTAGCTACCCTGCCATCCAGATAATCACAACAACTAGCAGCAGCCAGTAGCCATCCCCCAATTAATATATAATCGGTAGCAAAAAGTAAAGCCGCTAATATCATTATTATTAAGGACCCAACTGTAATATAATTGGGTTTAATTTTAAAGTATATTAAAATTTTAAAAATCGGATCAGTTAACCAGAACCAGAATTTTCTAACAAACTTCCCGAGGATTATTGAAGAATGTCTTGAGTCTACCTCTATATCTACAAAGGTATCCTTACGAAAAACGGAAAAATATAAGAGTCCCAAAAAAACATACGTCGTCAGTAAATAAGATATTATCAGAGATAATTTCATATTAAATTTTAAATTTCTATAAGTATAGTTAATATATCATGACACGTCAACTTTGAAAAAGCTAAAAGACACAGAAGTTAAGACTTTTAGTATCTTTTCTTGTAAGTCATCAGTCAATAAGATCCTTTGGCTGTGCTGCCTGAATTTGAAAAGTAGATATCTCATGCAATGTAACCTTGAACCAAAAAGGGAGGTTCAAATATTATGATTCAATTATATAAAAAATTTACAGATGATAGGATAAAGAATCTTTTTAAACTTTACATCAAAAAAGAAATTGAGGGAAAAATATGTTCAGGAAATCCTGGAAGTTAAAAAAGCATTCTTTGCTCTGTTAAAGGATTAGAAACCGGACAGATCTCCCTTCAATATAAAAGAACAACCATAACCAGTCGGAATAATCCGTGATCACCGCCCACTTTTTAGAAACAGCGTCTTTTAAATAGTGATCGGATCCCCTAATTTACATTGACATTAATCCCCTTTAAAAAATTTTTATTGATCCCTTCGATTACAACCTCAATATCATTTTTGAGTTTCGGGCTGCCCGCTTTTTTAAGTTTATTCAAAAATGTAATTATATCTTCTATAACATTTTCATTTAATGATATACTTCCACTCTCCATATATTCCTCAGCAATTCCAATGTTTTTGACAACTAATTCCTTCAGTTTTTCCTTAAGTACTGTATTTGTCAACAGTATAGTTGAAATTTCAAGGGCATTTGAATAATACATCGTCACAAAATTCTGCCAGTTCCTGTTTTCAGGTTTGAAGTCCCTTATGTTCCTTAGGGTATTTATATGTTCTTCACTCTTTAGGGCCACTGACAGGGGACATATTGCTTTCTGCCTGGTATAAATAATGTTTTCACCAGAAAAAGGCATGTAATAATATCCGTCAAATTCTATTAATTTGTTATCCTCAACCGACCATGTTTCCGTTATAGTATTAATATCACCAGATATATTGTACATAGTCTCCTTAGTGCCGTCATCGTTAATTGTAACCTCTGCTGTAATTGAAATCTTTTCTTCAGTTATTATGCTGCCTGACGGTGCTGTCACAAGTACATGAACGTTTCCACCACCCTCATACTTCCCAAGAATACAATCCTGACCACCGGTTTTCTTTTTTAAATTCACAAAGTTAAGATAATATCCGTTATTGATGGTAAAAGCATTCTCCCAGGTTTCAGTAACATCTATAGTTATCACTCCCCCAATAGATCCGGTAGTATCTATGGTTAATACATCATCATCATCATAACCCCACTCTCCTTTAGTAACAAGGTTTCCTGATTTTGGGTCCCGGGGGTTAGGTGTGGACACTGTGCATGTTTTATCATCTTCAAAGGTATAGGTAGTAATACCGGTATCATCGCTGTGAGAGTAAAAACCACTAATAAGGGGAGCACCGGGAATTATTTCAGGAGTGCTTAAGCCAGTATCACTTGTAGAGCCTTTATCCGCAATGCTAAAATCCGTTTCAGCACCGTCATTTGTAAATGCTTTCACCCTGTAGTAATATATAGAATTAGCAACGATTGACCTGTCGTTATAACTTGTTTCTTCTACATTATAACTAATCCGGCCATATGTACCATCAATAGAATCCGACCTGTAGACTTTGTAATAATCGGCATTTAAAACAGGGTCCCATGACACAGCAATCATATAGCTGTAAAATCCATCTGTTGCCGTAACCCATGTCGGAGCAGTTATACTGCCGTCGTTTGTGGAGCCAACATCATGAATACTGAATTCACTTTCAACACCTTCATCTATAAACGCTTTAACCTTGTAGTAATAGGTGGAGTTAGCCGTAACCGATTCATCATCAAAGCCGGTTTCCCTGATATTATCACCGATTTGATCATAATCACCGTCAGCGAAATCCGATCTGTATACCCGGTAGTACTCGGAATAGGGAACCGTATTCCAGGTTACACAAATCATATGGGGATAGGTTCCGTCAGTTGCCGAAACTCCCGTTGGGGCATCAAGGCTTAAAGGTTTTGTTTCATACTCCTTTTCATTCAGTCCAAGTTCATCAATAATAGACTTTGTTCTTTTATAAAAGTACTCCCTTGTACTTTCGTCATTACTCATTACCTCTCCTTCACCGGTATCATTCGCAAGGTAAGGAGAATAAAGAGAATGAATAAAATTGTATTTTTTTTCATACTCACTGTAGATAAAAAGTTTATTTGAAGGGGTAATAAAATCCTTTAAATAATCTTCATATTTATCTCTATATTCTTCTATTCCAAACATTTTCTCAACAAGGGGGGAATTATAATTAAGCACTGCGTCTACAAATTTCAAAGGAAATCCGGAACTAATCGCCATCAGTTCATTAACATGATTTGACCAGTCATAAATTCCGATAGATGCAGTATCAAAAAGCGCAAATCCTCCCCCAAGAGCCATATCATAATCGAAGGTCAGAAATTCAATTTTGCCGTCATTACTAAAATAGAGATAATAATTATTACCTACCGCCCAGTAGTCATCCCATTTTCCCAAAAGCACATTCATCGCCTGATACCTTAAGAATCTGTCTATCTCAAACTTATCGTCCAGGTAATCTTTTAACGCATCCCCGCTTAATGTATTGATATTATTTATAAAATTTAATAATTCTGTATGATCA
>JAXHUS010000171.1:0-4404 GCA_034189305.1 Thermodesulfobacteriota bacterium
TCCTAAGTGGGTTGGTTCTGATGATTGAGAGGCCCATTAAGATTGGAGATATTGTAGAATTAGAAAATATTTATGGAACGGTGGAGTGGGTTGGAGCCCGAAGCACCAGAATCAAGACATTTGATAATCTCCGCCTTGTAGTTCCCAATAGTACCCTCCTTCAGAACAAGATAATTAACTGGAGTCTTACTGATGATATAGTCCGCCGGGAAATTGTGGTTGGCGTAATCTATGGATCCCCAACGAAAGAGGTGGAAAGTTTAATCCGGCAGGCTGCTGTTGAACATCCCCTGGTAGAAAAACATCCTGAACCCGTTATTATGTTTAAAGACTTTGGGGATAATGCGTTGATATTTGGTATGTTTATATGGGTCAGACTATCTAAAACTGCAATGGTTAATAAATATATACTGCAGGTTGAAAGCGACATTCGTTTTCGTATAGACGAACTTTTTCGGCAACATAATATTGTCATTGCCTTTCCTCAAAGAGATGTCCATTTAGATACAGTAAAACCCCTTGAAATAAAAATAAAAAAAGAGAGGGGAGATTCTATAAAAGATAATATAAAAGGGGAGGTATTATAAATGATAATAAAATCAATATTTAGATTCATCCTGCCTGTTATGGTTATATTTGCTTTTTTAATGGTATTAAATAAAACTGCCATTGCTCAGGATAAAAAAGATCAAGGAACACCTGAAATTGAGACAATTGAGATTGAAAAAACCATTCAGCTTCTGGAAAATCCTGAAGAATCAAAAAAAATGGCCAATCAATTAAGGGATTTTTTAAAGGCCAGAAAACAGGTAATAGAGGAAAAAAAGGAAGAAGAAACGCAGAAAAAGACGCCCACCAATTTAATAAAAATTTATGAATCTTATAAAGTTCATATTTTACCCGGCATTGAAAAATTTTTTTCTAAAATAAAAACACTTCCTTTGACTTATCAAGAATTTAAGGATTATCTTTCAAAGAAAGAGGTTTGGCAGCAGTTTTTATCTTTTTGCATAACTCTATTTATTGCTTTTCTGGCGGGTTTTATAGTCTGGTTTGGATTTTACATGTCCAGTAAAAAATTGCAGGAAAGACTGGGGCATAAAGGCCATTCCACCCTGTCTAAAAAGATAGGGAGCGCTTTTATTAATATCTCATTCAGGATATATCCATGGATAGCCCTTTATATTTTTAGCTACATTTTATTAAAAATATTTCCAATGAAAGCAAGGATAGAATCCATCATCTTGGAGGGGTTACCCGCCCTTATCATCTATTATGCCCTGAAAAATTTATTTTATTTTCTCTTTTCCCCAGATACAAAAGAAAAACGCGTAATTCCCATAGCAGATGAATTGTCCAATTATATATTTATCTGGTGTCGGAGGTTACTTCTCTTTTCAGTCTGGATGTATATTTTTATCATCACCAGCTCTATTTTAGACAAATATGCCCTCATGGCAGTTTTTTCCGGTATATATAAAATCGGATTGGTTGTCATGACAGCTACCATACTTGCCCAGTGGAAACTGAGCATTGAAAAGACCTTTTGTATAAGCCTTAAAGAAGAGGATCCATACTGGATAAACAATTTGAAAAAAATATTAAATTATATCATTGGAAAAATGTATCTGTTAGTCACACTGTATTTAGGCCTGGCAGTTACTTTTTCCCTTTTGGGATTTTCCAGAATCTATACTTACCTTATATATTCCCTTTTAAAAAGTGTTATTATCATGATTTTTGCTTCAGTGCTGTGGAAGCTATGGGAATTTGTATTTAAAAGGCTTTTTTTTGTCAGCAATAATGTAAAGGAAAAATACCCTCAAATGGAGGAACAGGTAAATCGCTATATCAATTATATAGGAAGGACCGGGTATTCGGTTGTGTTTATAATTACCACATTGGCCATTCTGGATGCATGGGGCATTAACATATATGAATTTATTATCCGGAACATTTTTCTGGTAAAAGCTTTAGTGCGTATTCCATTAATTATCATAACAGCCGTTATCTTGATTCAAATGCTTTATTTTATTATAAGTAATCTGGAGAAGCATGTCGCCACAAAAATGCTTCAAGATGACAAAGCTATACCTGTTGAAATAGAGAAGAGGGTCTCTACCCTGGGAAGAATTTTTAGGAAAACTGTATTAATTACTGTTATAACTATAACAGCCATGATGGTTTTTGCAGAGTTAGGGTTTGATATAAAACCTATTTTGGCTGGTGCTGGAATTGTTGGATTGGCTGTGGGTTTTGGATCTCAGAATCTGGTTAGGGATATAATAAGTGGATTATTCCTTATCTTTGAAAACAGGATTCGGGTGGGAGATGTGGCAGTTATTAACGGGACAGGAGGATTGGTAGAGCAGGTTAATTTACGGACAACGGTACTTCGGGACTTAAATGCAGTAGTCCACGTCTTTCCTAATGGAGCTATAAATACTCTGTCCAATATGACACAGGAGTTTTCCTATTATGTTTTTAATGTAGGGGTAGCTTATAAAGAGGACACAGATAAGGTGGTTGAGGTGCTGAAAGGAATAGGTGAAGAAATCATGAAAGATGAGGAGTATAGTTCGTTAATTTTAGAGCCCCTTGAAGTTTTAGGGGTAGATCAATTTGCAGATTCTGCTGTAATTATAAAAGCAAGAATTAAAACCCTTCCTATTAAGCAATGGTTTGTGGGGCGAGAAATAAATCGCAGGATCAAAAAGCGTTTTGATGAAGTGGGCATAGAAATACCTTTCCCTCACAGAACTTTTTACTTTGGTGAAGAGAGTAAATCTATAAGTCTAAAAATGGAAGGGTTAAAAAAATATCGAAAAGAGCTGAAGGAATTAATTAAGGATATTCTAAAAGAATTGGGGGTAAAATGACAAAACTAATAAAAAGACGTTCAAAAAAAGCAGGGCTTTCCCCTGGGTCCCTCATTCATGTTGGCAAAAAAAAGACTGAAAAAGTCAGGATTACCATTTTAGACTATGATGAAGAACAGTTTCAGACAAAGGAGGTAAAAAGAGTAGAAGAGTGTTTTCCTTTTAAAAAGAAGTCCACAGTGACATGGATTAATATTGATGGACTGCATGATATTGAAGTTATAGAAAAGATTGGAAAAGATTTTGGAATTCATTCCCTTGTTTTAGAAGATATATTGAATACCACCCAGCGTCTTAAAATAGAGGATTTTGATGATTACATCTTTATCGTCTTAAATATGATCTCATATAGTGATGAAACCAATGAAATTCATTATGAACAGGTTGCACTTATTCTGGGTGTAAATTTCGTCATCACCTTTCAGGAAAAGGAAGGAGATGTTTTTAATACAGTAAGAAAGAGGATAAAAAACGGAACGGGACGAATAAGAAAAAGGGGAGCCGATTACCTTGCATACGCTCTTATTGATGCAGTTGTAGATCATTATTACACCATTCTTGAAAAAATTGGGGAGGAGATAGAAGCCCTTGAGGATAAAACAATAACATCTCCTTCTCAGGATGTATTAGTGGATATCCATAGATTAAAAAAGGAAATGATTCTTTTAAGAAGGATTATCTGGCCAATAAGAGAAATAGTAAACGAACTTAAAAAGGGAGGATCAGACTTAATTAAAGAAAATATGGATATTTACCTTGCTGATGTTTATGATCACACTATCCAGGTGATTGAGACCATAGAGATATTTAAAGATGCCCTTACAGGGATCCACGATTCCTATATGTCCAGCATAAGCAATAAAATGAATGAGGTAATGAAAGTGTTAACAATCATAGCAACAATATTTATACCCCTGACTTTTATTGCCGGTATTTACGGGATGAATTTTAAGTATATGCCAGAATTGGAATGGCATTGGGGATATTTTTCTATATTAATAGTAATGTTTATTATATGTATAGGAATGGTGGTCTATTTTAAAAAGAAAAGATGGTTATAGATAAGTTGTGCGTTAAAGATAATATTGAGTAACTTTTAATCTCCCCACCTTGTTCTTTTCCCCCTGACATCAATATGAACAAAGGGGCCATGAGAATAACTTTTTTTATATCTTGCCAGTCCTCCAACATAAGATTTATAAGATTTTTCTCCATACATATCGTCTATAATTGAATATAGAATAGCAGCATCTTTCCAGTTAATTTTACCGTCTTTATTTAAGTCGTCCATCATTTTATCTTTAGGGTTCTCATCAATAAATATATCTGCTGCGCCTCCCCAGAGATGTCGGCTATATTTTACATTTCCAATAATTTTATTATAATAAGGGGTTCGGTATCCGCGTCCAATGTTGGGAACCACCACTTATTCGAAAGATCTTCCCATTGAGCCAAGCACCGATGCTATTACGGTTCAAAGTGAATCTCATAGTGCGCAAGTAACAGATTTTCCCTGCATTAACTG
>JAXHUS010000172.1:0-3630 GCA_034189305.1 Thermodesulfobacteriota bacterium
TCAATTAAATTTATATAGAACCTTGAGGTTCGTCCCCGGGAAAGAATGGAATCAATAACATCAAAAACATAATCCTCGAAATCGGGTATAGTTTTCTTATGAAAGCCCATTATTAGTTTGGGTTTTGCATCCAGCGCCACTTTAATTCTTCGTTCTCCCAACTGGACGGGTTCTTTTGTTATAACCCTTGGAGGAAGTTTCCGGGCTGGAATTTTTTCAAAGTATTGTTTTAATAAAAAAAGCGTATGATGTATATTTATGTCGCCAACAATTGCAACAACAGCATTATTTGGGGCATAAAAGGTTTTATTAAACTTAACAACTTCCTGTTTGCATAAAAATTCCATATCACCACTCCATCCAATGACGGGAATTCCATAAGGATGTGCTATAAAAGCTGTTGCTAAAAAATGTTCAAGCAACTTTCTATGGGGTTTGGAATCTATAGTCTGCCTTCTTTCCTCCATTATTACATCTCTTTCTGAATAAAACTCCCTGAATACCGGATTCAGCATTCTGTCGGATTCAATTGTCAACCATAATTCCAATCGATTGGAGGGAAGACTTATCATATAACTTGTAATATCCTGGCCGGTTGTGGCATTGAAACCTGTTGCGCCGTTTTTTGAATAAATGGAAAAAATTTCATCCTTTATGACATAATTTTTTAACATTTTCTGAAGTTCTTTCAGCTTTACATTGAGCCTTTCAATCTCTTCTTTGTTTTTTTTCGCGTCTTCTAAAACTAATGCATCCCTTTTTACGGCAACATTATCAATTTTTCTTAAAATCTTTTCTTCTTCATTATAATTTTTTGTTCCCAGAGTTTTTGTACCTTTGAACTTAAGATGCTCAAGAAAATGCGCAATTCCAGTGTTACCGGTCTTTTCATCCACTGCCCCCGCCTTAAAACGAATAAAGCAAGATACTGTCGGTGAAGTATGGCGTTCCATCAAAAGAACTTTCATGCCATTTTTTAAGGTACATTCGAAAACTCTTTTTTCTAAGTCAAGTTCAAAGGCAAAAACCGGAAAAAAGACAGAAAGAATCGCTATAAAGGCAACTGAAAATAAAAATATTTTGATTTTACCCCTCTTCATTTTTCCCTGATAAATCCTGTTACCCCTATTATTTAAAATTTTTGCCATGGATTTCAAACATTTTTCATACCTTATTAGAATAATTTAAAAGATTAACATTAATTTGTCAATTTCCCCAATGGATCAGAAAAATAGAGAATTATTAAATAAACTTATTTTTTTGAACTATTTTTTCAGCGTACTGTCTAATAATAATTTTGTTACAAAATGTAAAAAATTCTATGGGGAATAAAAATGGATGAAGATAAAGCTATTAAAGAAATAACAGGAAAGGTTGAGGAAAAAAGTATTTTAGTAAAAAGCCTATTCGGGGAAATGGAAAAGATTATAGTCGGCCAGCAATATATGCTTGAGAGAATTTTTATCGGAATTTTGTCAAATGGTCACGTACTTGTCGAAGGAGTTCCGGGCCTTGCGAAAACTACAGCGGTTAAAACCCTGGCTGCCTGTATCAATACAGGTTTCCGGAGAATTCAGTTTACACCGGATATGTTGCCTGCAGACCTTATAGGTACACAGATTTTCCATCCCAAAGACGGCGCTTTTTTTGTAAAAAAGGGTCCCATATTTTCAAATATAATACTTGCAGACGAAATAAACAGAGCACCCGCAAAAGTTCAAAGCGCTCTCCTTGAAGCCATGCAAGAAAGGCAGGTGACAATTGGTGAAGAGACCTTTGTATTAGAAGAACCCTTTTTAGTGCTGGCCACTCAAAACCCTATTGAACAGGAGGGGACATATCCCCTTCCGGAAGCGCAGGTAGACCGTTTTATGATGAAGCTTAAAATAACCTATCCGGATAAAAGTGAAGAAAAGATTATTATGGAAAGGGCTGATAGAATCGGTGAAATTAATATAAAACCTGTCATTACACCTTCAGAAATTTTTGAGTTAAGAACATTGATGGATAATATATATATTGAAGAAAAACTAAATGATTATATTATTGATTTAGTTTTTTCTACAAGGCAACCCATGACTTATAATATAGATGAAAATTTAATTCAATACGGTGCATCACCTCGTGCCAGTATCTACATAAAAAAGGCGGTGAAGGCGCTGGCCTTTTTAAATGGAAGGGGTTATGTGGTTCCCCAGGATATAAAAGATATTGGGAGGGATATACTTAGACATAGAATTATCCTTACCTATGAGGCTGAAGCCGAAAACATGAATACCGATGATTTGATAACTCAGATCTTTGATAGGGTTGAAGTGCCTTAAGGAACGGAATAAAGTAATTGTTATTTTATCCCGAAAAATGCAAACGCATTTTTTTGTATACTAAGGGCACTTAAATTAAATGATTTCTACAGAACTTTTTAAACAGATTCAAAACATTCATATACGCACAAAATATTTAGTCAATGATGTGCTTGCCGGGGAATATGAAAGCACATTTAAAGGCAGGGGAATGGAATTTGAAGAAGTGAGAGAATATCAGCCGGGGGATGATATACGCTTGATCGACTGGAATGTTACGGCCAGGATGGGACATCCTTTTGTTAAGGTATATCATGAGGAACGGGAGCTTACAGTAATGCTCCTGGTGGATGTAAGCTCTTCCGGAAAATTCGGCAGTTTTAAAAAACTAAAAAATGAAGTATCGGCAGAAATAGCGGCAATTTTAGCTTTTTCAGCCGTCCATAATAATGATAAAGTCGGGCTTATTATTTTTAGCGATACAGTAGAAAAGTTTATTCCTCCGAAGAAAGGAAATAATCATGTATGGCTTGTAATAAAAGAAGTTTTATCCCATGAAGCCATGCATAAAGGAACGGATATTAACCAGGCCCTTGAATTCCTGTATAGGGTTATTTCAAGGCGTGCCGTTTGCTTTTTTATTTCCGATTTCCTCACAACGGGATTTGAGAAGACTTTTAAAATAGTAAGCAAGAAGCATGACTTGATTCCGATTTCAATTATTGATCCCAGGGAAATGGATATACCGGCCGTTGGTATTATTGAATTTGAAGATGCCGAGAAAGGGGAGGTTGTGTATATTAATACAAATGATAAAAACGTCCGTATGGGTATTAAAAGAGCATGGAATAAAAAAATTAAAGAGAGGGAAGATTTGTTTAAATTATCCGGTGTGGATCATATAACCATCCATACTGAAAGGCCTTATGTAGAGCCGATATTCAGATTTTTTAAACGTAGAGAAAAGAGACTGTAGTTATTAATTGCCCATTGAAAAGAGAAGATATGAAAAATATTGTTTATACACTCTTAATTTCCTGTTCAAAAATAATGCTGAATTTTGTAAATATCCCTTGAATCTTAAGATGAATCTTAAATTTTCCGTTATTATTGCCCTTTGTATTCTATTTTTAAATTTAAATTGTAAGAACAACATAAATGTTCCTGATAAGAAGATAGAAAAGGAAGATATTCCTGAAGTTAAAGTAAGGGCTTTTGTTGATAAACCGGAAATCCCTCCCTTTTCCCGTATAAAGTACACTTTAATTGTAAATACGAAGCCAGGGGTCAAAATAAGCATTCCTGAGATTGGATCGTTATTTAAAGG
>JAXHUS010000173.1:0-2038 GCA_034189305.1 Thermodesulfobacteriota bacterium
ATTTCTTATAATTTTTAAAATCAGAGGTGATGCCCGCCTTGTAGAATCGTTACCAACTTTTGGAGTAATATTAAAACTTCTCCCTTTGACTACAGGATTATTATTAAAACGACCACCTAACGGAAGACCAAATTTTACTCTTTCAAACTCATTATTATTTGTACTTCCTGTTAAATAATCCGTAAAAATATCATAATCCGGCTTTTTTTTGGCCCTATAAGTCATCAGTGACACACCTACTGAATCTAACGCTTTTTGCCAGTTTTCATAACCTTGCCCTATAAATATTGATGCACCCGATAAATTTGAGTATTTGCTTGTTTTATTTTGAATAATTGTTTTCTTTGCTTCTTTATACCCCTCGGTTAAAAAAGCTTGGATATTATCCTTTGGTATATATCGTTTTTTTAAACATTTAGTATGCTCATCATCCAATCCGTGGCAATCATTGACTGCAAAGTTGCCACCGCCCCTTCGTGACCTTGTTCCAAAACCGCCAAAATTAACTGACAACCAGAACGCCGCCTCCGCTTGATGTAGCGAACCTATTTCTGGAGATGATATTTCAATCCGAAGTTTCGAGCTATGTTCAAAATATTCCCTTTTTTGCATAAGTGTCGAATAAAGCAAATAGCCCACCCCCGGATGACTTTGAACATCCGCGTATTTTTTAATATCTTTTCCTTCTTTAAAATTCTTTTGCTCTATTCTAATCATAATTTTTGATTTTCCCTGCCCCTTGCCGGTGCCCCCAAATATTTTTGCTTCATCTTCAAGCAATTTTTTTTGGATATCATCTTCCGCCCGCATAGCCCGCCACCAGAACCTCATCATGCCTTTGAACGACGAAGGTCTTAATTCCGATGTTTGCCCATTAGCGCCTGCCATAAAGAGCGGGGTTATTGTTTCAAGCTCAAATTGGATCCGGTTCATCATAAACCTCTTCTTTGTCTTATTTTATTATTTCAATTTTTATTTTACCTCCGCCCTTTGCATAAACTTCCCGATATCAGGAAGCAGCGCCCCTAAAATAATTTCTGACATTCTTTTATCCATAAACCCACTCCAAAATTAATTCCTCAACTCTGTTTTTATCTAATAAAAAGGATAATTACAACCCTGGCAACGTTGCGGTTTCCATCTGCAAACTTTCCCGGCATCCCCAAAGATAATCTTTTTTTGTATTATTATCAGTTAATTCCATTTTTTTTGCCTTTTTTATTCTATATCCGGCCAAATTTAAACGGCTCATAATAAAATCCCCTCTTTTTTCACATTTTCAAAAAAGAAAGAGCACGGTTCTTTATTTTTTTGATAATCAAACAGATCATAAACCACAGGTGATAATGGTATATTGTAGTCAAAAATATAATCCGAGGTTACATCACCTATCTTATCTCGAATCTCGGGAGTTTTATCTCCATCTTCATTCAAATCTTCCAGAGTGTAATGTGCAGCTATCTCTTTACGGGCAAAGTACTCCATGAATTCTGATAAAGTCATTCCAAGGATTTCGGCTGTTTTTCCCATTTATACAGACTTTTCCCTCCACAATTCAAGGGTAATAATCTTTTTTATCACTCATTCTGCTTTTTTGAAAATTATTTCATTTCCCAGTTCAGGTAATCTGATTTTAAGGCGAATAACAACCTTGATATTTCCCAGAATCTTTTCATACATATGTCCCTTGCATAGCAACCCTGTAATTCGGGTCAATTGAGGTATTCTTTATCAACTATTCTATTTGTTGTGCTTCCAAAAAAAGTGATTTAGAGAGTGCAGCAAAAAATTGTTGGTATGGTTGAGGATCTTGAACAGCCCTTAACTCATATTGTACATTGGCACGAACTAAAAGTTGGGTTTCACCTCTCGGTCGAACAGAAACTGTCATACGTAAAGCATAACGATCGAACTTCGTAGCACTTACTGAACCAAGAACTGCATCTGCTTTATCAATCACAAAGCCTAAGTCCTGAAGCGTTACAATAACAGTGCGTAAAGTTTTTTCTTTTTCAATAGTGTCAAAAACACGAGTTTG
>JAXHUS010000174.1:0-2274 GCA_034189305.1 Thermodesulfobacteriota bacterium
GGCTGATATATAATCCTTTTCTGCTTATTACAGGCAGACCGGCTTTTTTTAAATCGACCATCATTTCCGTCATCTTTATTCCAATTAATAATGGATCAATTATGGCTGCTGCTTCTAAAACGTTAATACCACTCAAGGTCAGAATTGGGGAAAGTAATAAAGAACCGGCAATTACAATCTCCGCCCCATCTTCGATGCAACCTTCTGCCGTTTTTTTAAAATTATCTATAACAGGTCCATAAGTGCCTCCTAAACCAGATAAAAGCTCATCCTGGGAAATTGATAAAGCTCTTACGGGGTTGCTTGCAATACATCTGGATGATAGACCTGTTAAATAAATGTATTCGGTCATATCGGGGATATGTCCCGGATTGGTCGTTATAACAGCAAATTTTGTTCCCATCTCTAAAGCCATATACATAGAAGACTCTGCAACCCCTATTACAGGAATGTCAATTGTCTGGCGGGCAACTTTTAGTAACGGATCCAGATAACAGGCATTTATAATTCCGTCAAAATTTTCCCTCCCTTTTTCAATCATTTCCTGTAGTATACGAAAATTATTTACATATCTTAACCCGGGGGATGATAAAAGCTTTAGATCTTTAAATCCTTTACTTGCGGGGTTTATAATTATATCGGTATCAGGTCTCTTAACTAAGGTAACCTCTTTTTTTATCAGATCAAAATAAGGTTTGAATTCCTTTGATTCTATATCCGTATTTCCTGGAAATTGTAATAGTAATTTCATAATAGCATTAAAAACAAACGTTTGTTTGAGTACAATTAGATAACAAAAAATAAGAATTTGTCAAGAGAAATTCTGCAAATTTCCTATTTTTTATTGAATCCAGCTTAAAACTTAAGTTCTAAACCAGTTCTTTTTTTGCTGTCTTTGGACTTAAATTAAGAAATTTATAATGAATTCTATAAAAATTTTTGGGCATTTGGATTTTGACCTTCATTTGACATTTCCTACTTTGTCATCTGACATTTTTATTATTTTTTCCATCTCAATCTAATCCTAATATAGAGTGGTAGTCTTCTTTCCATTTTATCCTAATTTTTTTATCCCATTTTCAGCATTTTTAAAAATACATCTATCATCTTCCGCTTTATGATAATACCTACCATTTGCACATCCCCGACATAAAACCTTCTTATTCTTATTTACCTCTCTTCTATCATTCACATAAGCACCGCAGATTTCACAACATACTCTACTTGTAGGTCTGCCCGGCTTATCTTCTAAAGGAATAATCATATTAACTTCTTCAATTTTAAATAGTTCACCCTGGGGCATTATTTTATATGCCTCTAACTGCTGCTGATATTTATCCTTAATAAATGGGGCATATCTTTTAGCTAAATTGCGGGATTTTTCAGTAACTTCAATTCGCATTGCCTTTTTAGTATTTAGATTTACAAAAGTTGCAGCCATGATTCCATAGTCTATCCATTTAAGCGTTCTATTTCCAAGTCTACATCCAGTAACAACCTGTATAGCATCGCATGCACATCGGTCAATCTCAACAAAAACCATTAACTTCTTCCTGTGATTTTTCGGCTCATCCATGCCTATTAATTTGCAGCCTAATATTGCCATCCTTACACCTATTACCTGACCGGCACAAAGCCCGCCATGAAAGGAGACAGCTTCTTCAAGTAATTCCTCAAATTTTTTCACGGTTTATCCTTAATTTAGTTATGCAAATATTGCATAACGAAAGCTAAAAAAATATTATAAATTGAGTATGAGAATGGACCTAAATTTTTTGTTTATATGTTCATTTATTCCTTCTAAAATTTTTTCATATTTATCTATAATATCTTTAGCATCTTCAGTAATGGTTGCCCCCCCTCCACCGGTACCACCTGTTTTTGCAACTACAAACTTCGTATCAAAACATTCTTCCATTTTCTTAATCCGACTCCATGCTTTCCTGTAAGACATTCCTAAAGTTTGAGCAGCTTTTGTTATTGAGCCATATTTATCAACGGCTTCTAAAAGTTCTTTTCTTCCCAATCCAAAAGCAGGTTTTCCATCAATTTCAATCCATATTTTTGACTTTACTTCCATATTAACCTAAAAGGGAACAAAATAATTTTGATGCACTTTTTTATTTTTTATATATAACAAATTTCGCCAATTGTTCCAAAATTTATTGCTTGAGCATGGCGTGCTGCTATACAACATGGCTCAAGTTCAAGAGTAATTCTTTTTACACACTCCTTTGAATTACTGCATTTTACCTGAACAAAAGGCAAAAATCT
>JAXHUS010000175.1:0-2461 GCA_034189305.1 Thermodesulfobacteriota bacterium
TACAAGATCAGGGCATTGTGAGTACTTTGCCACGGCCGCCGCCCTGCTTTTGCGAAAAGCAGGGGTACCATCCAGATATATAACAGGATATGCGGTTAACGAAAGAAGCGGAAACAAAAACGTGTTTTTGGTAAGGGGAAGACATGCCCATGCCTGGACATTGGCCCATGTAGACGGAAAATGGCAGTATTTTGATACTACACCACCCAACTGGGGAGAAATAGCGAGGCAGGAAGATTCTGTATGGGAGGCCTTTTATGATGTTTGGGATCAGGTTATATTTTTATTTTATAAATGGAGATGGGGCGAAAGAAAAGATATATCCTCTTATATGGGATTACTTTTAGTACCCCTTATACTATTTTTAGTATGGCGAATATTTTTTGGGAAAAGTCCGGTTTCCATTGAAAAAAAAGGTAAGGGGCCTAAAAAAGATGCGAATTTGCTTCCAGGTAAGGATTCCGAATTCTATAAAGTTATGGAATATTTAAAAAGTGAAGGGCTGGGTCGCCATTCCTGGGAACCTTTGTTTCAATGGATAGAAAGGATTGAAAAGAATAAAAATTTTCATATTTCAGTTGATAAAATAAAAAAAATTGTATCCCTTCACTACCGATATCGATTTGATCCCGATGGAATTACTCAAAAAGAGAAAAAAAGTTTACAATTCCTTGTACAAAACTGGGTTAATGATTATGAAAATAATCTTCAGTAAAAAATATGTATTTGCGCCGTAACCTGTGAATCGTCCTTGGTTAGACTTTCTATCTCTTTTTTAAAGCACAGATTAAGAATTAAATAGAGTCACGCCCGCAATATATTATTTATGCAATTCAAAATTTGAAGGATAAAAACCTTTTGCTAACTTTTCAACAGTTTTATCAACACGAGTATTGGGATGGCATATATAGTCGCATGATATTGACATTAAGTTACCATTTTTTGCAGCCCTTAGGTCGCACCATCCATCTTGGGACATAAACCACTCAACAGCTTTTTTTTCATCATCACGATTAAAAACTATAACATCCGGATCCTGGATTTTTACATCTTCCAGGCTTACTATCGGATAATCGTCTTTAATATGTTCAAATACATTTATGCCACCGGCTTTTTTTATTACGTCATTTTGAAATGATGTACCCCCTATAACCATAGCTTCTGTCGACATTAATCTTAAACATTTTATTCTTTTATCCGTCGGAATTCCTTTAAATTTTTGCTCTATCTTCTTTAAGTTATTTCGACATCTGGTAACTATTTTATTTGCTTGTGCATATTTTCCCGTGATTTTTCCCACAAGCAAGATCTGTTCTAAGTTTTGATCCACTGTCCGGGGGAAAAATACAAATGTAGTAATACCTTTTTGTTCCAGCCTGTCAGACAGTTGTCTTTGCAAACCACCGAAGGCTAAAACCAAATCAGGATTTAAACTAACGATTTTTTCAACTATTTTTGGCTCCGACCAACCGCCGATAATAGTTTTTTCCGATATATCGCAGGTTTTTGCGCAGTGGGAAGTAACAGCTATAACTTTATCCTTTAATCCTAAATCGTATAGTATTTCCGTGTTTGAAGGGACCGTAGATACAATGCGTTGAGGCAAAGCCTGAATAGTCACATTTCTTCCTAAACCGTCCTTTACATTTATTATAGTTTTAACCTCACATGCTTTCTGATTGTTAACATTTTCTGCACGAATATCAGAACAATAAACAAAAATAACAAAGGTTAAAGTTAAAAAATATTTAATACCTCTCGATTTCATTTTGTATCCTTTCTTTCAATCCAATAGGGTTGTCGAAAAACTAATCTTTGAAACGATTTTCTTTGTCTGCAAAGTGAACCACCACCAGAGATGGTGGTTGGGCGATCAACCTATTATCAAGAATCAATTTACCGGCAATAGGATAAATACTATAATGATTATAATCTTAACTCTGGACAATAAGCTCACGATATGTAACAGCCTTAGAAATTAAAACAGCTTTGACGAGATGTTCAAAGAGGTCCACTTCGTGATAACGCCTATTGAGACGATAAGTAAACTCTGCCAAATATCGGCCTAAGTGATTGGAGCTTGCTTGATGATGGGTACCCAGCAAAAAACGTTTGAAGTTACTGATTGTAACATGTACCCAGGGGAAAAGTTTTCCTGCTGCCTTACCGCCTCCGGTCACTATTTTTTCATGGCGGTAACCTTCATCTTTAAGCCCCTGGTAAGCTTTCAGACCGTCTGTTTTTACGATAGATCCTTGTTCAATATGCTCTTTAGCAAACTGGTTTATCTCTTCACCCGATACGCTTTCCAATACATCCATAGCTACGTATCCTGGCTTAGTGTTACCTTCTTTATCAACACGTTCCTCTACTGCAACTGCAATAAGTGTCTTTCCTTCTGCACCTCTTCCTCTTTTCCCCTCCTGTTCTCCACCTACATAGGCATCATCAAGTTCGAGTA
>JAXHUS010000176.1:0-10377 GCA_034189305.1 Thermodesulfobacteriota bacterium
ACCTCAATATTTTCATTTTCCCTTATTTCATCCAAAGAAAAAGTTTCAAAGGGCACCTCCCCGTCAAGAAAAACCGACTCATTTAAAAGCCCGGGGGCAGCCTCAAGTAAATATACTTTATTTCCTTCCCCGGCAAGGGAAAGGGCGGTCTGTATCCCTTCATAACTCCCGCCAATCACTAAAACCTCTTTATTTTTTATGTCCACTCTTTCCATCATAATCCTTTAGCTTTTTCTGTATTCAATTTATAGTAAGGACAGTCCCCTTCTATTTTTTCAAGATCAACAATGCCTTTTCCTTTTAAGGCAAATATATGGGAAAGTACGGTTTCACCAGGATAATTTAAATCATTTGCAATTTCTTTTACGGACATTGAGGAATTTTCAAGTTTAAGAATGATTTCATTATCTATTAATTCTTCAATAATCACTCCTTCAATCATTCTTTCTATTTCATGTCGGGTAAATACCTCATTATATCTATTGCCATCCCTTTGAAATTCAGTTTGCTTGCCTATAACCCACCTCAGTCGTTCACTCTGTGATGCCATCTTAATCGCTTTTAGTCTCAACATTTTATCTTCATTTAAGGGATGTAACGGACCCATATTTTTAATTTTTTCAGTAAAATCTGTTACAACCCTTGCAAAACGGGGGCCTTCCGCGGCCGAAACCCATTCAAGATAAAGCCTTTCTCTTTCTATGCCTGCATATTCAAGCATATACTCTGTTGCATCTATCATTTTAACTGCCTGGTAATTACCATCCTGGTAATGACATTCACCCGGATGTCAACCCCCCACCCATACAGCATCCATTCCCTTTAAAAGACCTTCTATAATAAAAGAGGACTCTACCCTTCCGGTACACATTATCCTTACAACCCTTAAACTGGGAGGATACTGAATACGGGAAACCCCGGCCAGATCTCCACCGGCATAAGCACACCAGTTACAAAGTATTCCAAGAATTTTTGGCATGAAATCTTCAACAACCATTTATTAAACCCTTTCTAATTAAACCCCTTTCAACAAAAAACCGACAACAACAATCAACTGACATTATTAATTTTCAACTATTGCATCAATCTGAGCCATAATTTGCTCTGTTGTAAAACGCCCCATTGTTATTGCCTCTCTTGGGCATCTAGCTGAACAAATTCCGCAACCCTTGCACGAGGCTGCAATACTCCGGGCCCTTTTTCCCACCGGTGTTTCAATTACCCTTATCGATCCATAAGGGCAGAGATACTCGCAGATTCCACATCCAAAACATTTTTCCTCATCCACGACGGATACAATAGGTTCTACAACCACATATCCCCTCGCCAGTGGAATTGCGGCCCTTGCTGCCGCTGCCTGTGCCTGTGCAATGGATTCTTCAATTGGTTTTGGTGAATGGGCAAGCCCGCAAAGAAAAATCCCATCCGTTGCAAAATCAACGGGACGCAATTTTGCATGGGCTTCCATAAAAAATCCATCATCATTTATGGGTATCTTTAGTAGTTTGGATACTTCATCATTATTTCCTGGTATTACAGCAGCGCTTAAAACTAAAAGGGTGGGTTCCAGGATAAATTTGTCATCAAGTACTGAATCAACTATCTCTATACTAATATTCTTTCCATCCTGAGTAACCAAAGGCATATTCTCATCATCATAATGGATAAAAATCACTCCTTTGTCCCTGGCTTTTAAATAAAATTCCTCTTTTAATCCATATGTACGAATATCCTTATTTAATATATAAATATTTGCATCTGGATTTACCTTCTTTATCTTTAATGCATTTTTAATTGCCTGACTGCAGCATATTTTGCTGCAATAAGGTCTATCTTTTGTTCGCGAGCCCACACACTGAATCATAACAACATTCTTTAATTCAGAAGGGGCTATCCTGCCATTTGCAAGTTTTTCTTCAATTTCCCTTTGCGTTATCACTTTATCGCTTTTTCCGTACAGGTATTCTTCCGGTTTATACTCTGAAGCTCCCGTTGCAACGACGATAACTCCATGATCAAGCGTCTCCTCTGTTTCTCCTTCCCGAGATTTGACAATTGTATTAAAATTTCCGATATATCCTTTAATGTCTCTTATATCCGTTGACTTATAAACTTTTATTTTAGAATTTTCCTCCACGTCCTTCACCAACCTGGCCATAAATTCATGGGTACTCTCACCATTTAAGGCATAATGAATATGCCTTAAATTTCCGCCAAGTTCACTCTCTTTTTCAATGAGATAGCATAAAAAACCCTGTTCCGCCAGGGAAAGAGCGGCTGTCATGCCCGCCAGCCCTCCTCCGATAACAAGACCTTTTTGAATCACATCAACCGTCTCTTCCTTTAAAGAAACTAATTTACTTGCTTTTGCCAAACCCATCCGTACAAGATCCCTGGCCTTTTCAGTGGCAACATCTGGAAAATCCTTATGAACCCAGGTGTTTTGATCTCTGATATTTACAAATTCAAATAAGTTTCTATTCAGGCCTGCTTCCCTTAAAGTATCCTGAAACAGGGGCTCATGAGTTCTGGGTGTGCACGCTGCAATCACCAACCTATTAAGTTTATGTTCTCTAATAACTTCTTTTATTTTTTGCTGTGCGTCTTGTGAACATGCATATATCTCGTCCCATGCGTGAGCCACCCCGGGAAATTTACCTGCATAATCCCTGATATCATCTATCTTTGCAACACCCGCAATGTTTATTCCGCAATGGCAGACTAAAACTCCAATGCGGGCATCTTCTTGAGACACATCCATTTCCTCAGGATATTCTTTTTTCCTGCTCAAACTGCCCCTTACTTCGCTTAAAAGTCCTGATGCCAGAGCCACTGAACCTGTAGCCTGCGTGACACTTTCAGGAATATCCTTTGGTCCCTGAAAAGCCCCGGCAACAAAGACTCCATCTCGATTTGTTCTGGTTGGCGTAAAATCATGGGTTCTGGAAAAACCATAAGAATCAAGATATATTCCCGTATTTTTTGCCAGTTTATTCACATCTTCCGGAGGTTCAAGTCCAATTGATAAAACAAGCAAATCATACTCTTCAGATTTATGCACCCCGCTTTCAGTGACATAATCAAGGATAATATTTTTATTATCATGATTTTGCTTCACTTTTGCGATTTTAGAACGGACAAAATGTATGCCGAATTCTTCCTGTGCACGAATATAAAAGGATTCAAAATTCTTTCCATGGGTCCTGATGTCCATATAAAAGATGGTTATTTCAAGTTCAGGATCATGTTCTTTTGCAACAATTGCCTCCTTTATCGCATAAGTACAACAGACTGACGAACAGAAACTATTTTTGTATTTTAAATCCCTGGATCCCACACACTGCAAAAAGGCTATCCTTTTCGGATGGGCAGAATCGAATGGTTTTTTAACTTCTCCTTGAAAAGGCCCTGATGCTGAAAGCATTCTCTCAAATTCCACACTCGTTACAACATTTTCAAAATTTCCATAACCATAATCCACCTTCAGTTTTGCATTAAATTCATTAAAACCCGGGGCAAGAATAACTGCCCCAACGTCGAACAGAATTTCTTCTTCAGCCATATCAAGTTTTATCGCCTTTAATTCTTTACATGCCTGTTCACATTGCCTGCATTCATTCTTTACATAATAGAGACATTTGGTGGGATCGATCACATAAGCGGCAGGCACTGCCTGAGGATAGGGAATATAAATACATTTTATTTTGCTTAAGTTTTTATTATAAGCATCATTAATCTCTACAGGACAGTAATCTATGCATGTTCCGCATGCCGTACATTTGTCTTCAATGATATATCTCGGTTTTTTTAAAACCTTAACATTGAAATTGCCTTTAACACCATCGATACTTTGTATCTGTGCATTTGAAATTATGTTGATATTCAGATGCCTGCCAGACTCAACGAGCCTGGGAGAAAGAATTCACATAGCACAGTCAAGGGTGGGAAATGTCTTATCCAGTTGTGACATTACACCACCAATTGAAGGTGATTTTTCAACAAGATAAACATAATATCCAAGTTCAGCAGCATCTAAAGCTGCCTGTATTCCGGAAATTCCTCCTCCTACTACAAGAACCGAACCTACAAACTCTGTATCATTTAAGCTCATAGCCTAACACCCTTTTATTATTCGTAATCCGTAATCCGTTGTTTTTATTTAATAATTATTCACTAACAAATCTTCTGGTTCAACCTTATAGTCTTCCGTCTTTTTAACAAGGATTTTTTCAACCATTTTATGCCTTAAAAGTTGAGATGATCTTCCTACTTCTTTCATATTATTTATAAACGAATGATGAACATACCCTTCTTTTTCCGCCATCTGCCTTAATACACCCATAATTTCTCTGAATTTTACATCCTGAGGACAGTGGAAAGAGCAGGTATAGCATTCAATGCAGTACCATATAAAATCCGAGGAAAGCACCTTTTCCTTAAATCCTAAAAGCACCATCCTGATAATTTTTCTTGGATCAAAATCATTGTCTATCTCACTGACAGGACATCCTCCGGTACAGGCCCCACAGGCAAAACAATTTTTAATATTTGCTCCTCCGGGTTGTTGTGCAACTTCAAATTTAAACTCAGGATTTAATTTATCTATCTTTATTGCCTCCAATTTCATACCTCCATAACCTAATATTCATCCGGCAACTTCCTTAACTCTTCCAAAGTGAATACCGGTCCATCCTTACATACATATTTACTGCCAATATTACATCTCCCACACATTCCAATACCGCATTTCATCCGCATCTCTAATGAGAGTATAATTCTGTCAGGTGTAAACCCAAGTTCGGTAAGAACAGGAATTGTAAACTTTATCATTATTGGAGGTCCGCATACTATAACATAAGCATTTTCTGACGACGGCGCGGCATCCTTTGTTACATTGGGAACAAATCCCACAAGCCCGTTCCATGATTCATCCCCCTTATCCACTGTAATGTGCATTTTTAGATCATCCTGATTCTGCCATTTTTCCAATTCATCTCTGTAAAGTAAAAGTCCCGGACTCCTTGCTCCATAAATCACGGTTATATCTTTATATTTATCTCTGCTTTTTTGCATATATATTAAAAGGGATCTTAATGTTGTAAAGGCAAATCCACCTCCAACTATTACAACGTCCTTTCCCTCAAATTCATCCAGGGGATAGTGATTGCCAAGGGGGCCTCTTATCCCCACAATCTCGCCCTCTTCTAAATTATGCAAGGCTTCGGTAACAACCCCCACCTTATTTATACTGAACTTTAAATATCCTGATTCAGTAGGGGACGATGCCATTCCAAAGGGGGCTTCCCCCTTTCCAAAGACAGAAACCTCAGCAAATTGACCTGGCAGATAAGTAAATGCATCTTCATCACTTTTATTTAAAAGGATAAAATCAAAGGATTTAATATTGTTATCTTCCGTTTCAATTTTTACCCTATCAACCCTTGCAGAAAAAGGTAAATATGGATTTTTCATGATTTTCCACCTCCATCACCTGCAAGACTTTTTAGCACTTCTCTAATATCCAGGTTTACGGGACAATATTTTACGCACCTGCCACACCCTACACAGGCAAATATATCATTATTTTCCACAAAGTATTTAAATTTATGCATAATCCTCTGTCTCATTCGCTCTTTTCCTGTGGGTCTTGGATTTGCCCCTGATGCATGCTTTGTAAATAAAGGAAACTGGCAGGAATCCCAGATACGAATTCTTTCACCATATTCTTTCCCTTCTTCATCAAGAATATCAAAACAATGACATGTAGGGCACAGAAATGTACAAATTCCGCATCCGACACATTTCTCATGAATTTTAGCCCATACAGGCAAATCAAAACCCCTGTCAAGTCTTTCTTTTAAACCGCTTATATCAAATTCCTGTATCTTTTCATTAGCGTTTGTTATTGCTTCTTCTTTTAATCTTATGTTTTCAGGGGTTGCTTCTTTAAAAAAGGATGAGCCTTCTATTAAAGATTTACCCTTATCTGTTACGGGTTCTGCCACATACTCTTTTCCAGTATCAATAAGGAGGATATCGAGGCCTTCTTCTGATGACGGTTCTCCCCCAACAACTTTGCAAAAACATGTGCTATCCGGTTTTATACACCCGATCCCAATGGTTAAGGTATTCTCACTTCTTTTAATGAAATAAAAATCATTATTTTCCCCTGACACAAAAACTTTATCAAGCATAGTAAACGCCATTGCATCACACGGTCTTATACCAAAGACAATTTTCTTTTTATCATCCATATGTGGAGGGATTAACCCCATTTCATCCTTTCGGCTAAAGGAAAAAAGTCTTTCTGTCTGAGGGAAATAAATATCCTTGGGACTATTTTTTGAATTTAAAAATTCAAGATTTATATCTTCTGTAGATTCAACTTTTTTATATACCTTACCTTTTTTTTCATCCAGTACCGGGGCATATACCTCATAATCGGCAAATAAACCTTCTATCCAGCTTTTTATATCTTTTTTTTCTATAACCTGTTCTTCCACTATTTTTTCCTTTTATTATCTTATAAATTCCTGGGGATCTTCAGGTTTAAAGGTTGTAAAGGGCGGCGGTTCGTCATCTTTTACCCCTGCTTCATAAGCAAAAAATTCCAGAACATCCTTTTCAATCTTCTTTGTAAGAAATCTTAAATCTACATCCATAGGACAGGCCTTAACACATGCCCCGCAATCAACGCATCTTCCTGCCATATGGTATGCCCTTACAATATGGAACATCTTTGTATCCTTTATTTCCGCTGTCTTTCCGAACCATTCAGGATCCGTACAGTCAACGAAACACTCCTGGCAGTAACACATGGGGCATACATTTCTGCAAGCATAACATCGAATACATTTTTCTATTTCTTTGTTAAAGTAGTTCCATCTTTCATCAGTTGAATTTTCCTCCATTTCCCTGATTTTATTGTATGGATCTACCTTTTCTTCTTTTTCCTTTTCGCCAATAAAAATGTCGGACGACACCGCATTTTTATAATTGCATATCATACAGGAATCGTGGAGAATATCTGCCTTTGTTACCTTTTTATCTGTACCGTCGAAAAAAATTAAAATTCCATCTTCCTTTTCTTCTGAGCCTGTGACTTCCATACCCCCTGTGATTTTATCTATTTTTTTTCTGTCAATAACACCCCTGCACGGGACACCAATCACCACAAGATTTTCCTTTTTTACCTGGCTCTCCAGCAAAAGAAGATTAATAAGGCGGCTATCACAACCTTTCGCAACAATACCGACTCTTTTATCTTTATAATTTTTTAAATAATTTGATAACGTGTTTTCGCAGAAGGAATTCCATACAAGTACCTCTACATCATCTTCCTTTCGCAAAAATACGGGGCTTGTACGCAAGGGAAGGGTCCCCGGGGAATATCCGATTAAGATATCGATTTTATCCTCATCAAATAATTTTTTTACTGTCAGTCTGATTTCATTTTCATTAGTTTCCATTATAAATCTCTTTAACAAGTTTTGTTGCCTTGCCTATTCTCCTTACACCTTTTGTGACTTCATTCACCACTTCGGCAAATTTTCCCCCCTCTGCTGCTGATACCCAGCTAAACTGAACCCTTTCTTCTTCAATGCCTATATATTTAAGAAGACTTTTTAATATAGCAAATTTTCTCCGTGCCACATAATTCCCACTCAAATAATGGCAGTCTCCGGGATGACATCCAGAAACCAGAACACCATCTGCGCCATTTTGTAAAGCCTTTAATATAAATAATGGATTTACCCTTCCTGAGCACGGGACCCTTATTGTTCTTGTGTTGGGCGGATACTGAATCCTGCTGACCCCCGCCAGATCCGCTCCTGCATAACTGCACCAATTACAAAGGAATGCCACAATTTTAGGTTCCCATTCAGCTTTATTATCTTCCATTTAAATCACTCCATCTGTCTTCCTTGAGTTCATTGTATTTTTTTGAGTTAGCCATATAACTCTTTTATATTGTTTTTAACATCGAAAAAATTTGCTTGTTACTGAATCCATACAAATCTATAGCGCCTCCCCTGCAGGAAGCTACACATGCTCCACAACCTTTACACAATGCCTCATTAATAACAGCCACATTTTCTTCGGGATCTATGGTTATGGCTTTAAAGGCACAAACAGCCTCACATAGCCCGCAGCCCGAACATTTGTTTTTGTTTACAATGGACACCGTCCCTTCAAGTTCAACAATTTCTTTGGACAAAATAATTGAAGCACGGGATGCAGCGGCATTTGCCTGAACTATGGTTTCCGAAATCGATTTCGGATTGTGGGCAAGCCCGCAGACAAAAACCCCGTCCGTTGCAAAATCTACAGGTCTCAGTTTCATATGAGCCTCTAAAAAGAAGCCGTCGCCATTTAGAGGAACTTTAAACATTTGAGACAGATCTTTATTTGTTTTAAGGGGTATTGTTCCCGCTGCAAGGGCAACAATGTCCGCATCAATTATAAAATCCTGCCCCAGAACAGGATCCTTTAATTGAACCGTTAAAACTTCCTTTCCTTGAATTTTATCCATCTTAACATCAGGGGGATTTTCAGGCTCATATTGTATAAAAATAATTCCTTCTTCTCTTGCCTGCCTGTAATAATCCTCACTAAATCCATAGGTTCTTATATCCCTGTAAAGTATGTAAATATTCACTTCAGGATTCTGGGTCTTTAAATTCAAAGCGCACTTAATGGACTGGCTGCAACAAACCCGGCTACAATATGGTCTCTCCTCATCACGGCTGCCGACACAGTTTATCATAACAACATTTTTAACATTGGCTATCCGCTTGCTTTTCTTTGCAATATCACTTTCTAAATCAAGTAATGTTGTAACATTTCTACTCTTTTTGCAAAAATATTCTTCAGGCTTATATTCTTCCGCCCCTGTGGCGATAATTACAGTGCCGTGTTTTATCTCTATTATGTCCTTTTTTGAGCCGGAAGTAATCTTTGTTGTAAAGTTTCCAATATAACCTTCTGATTCAAGGATCTTCACCCTTGTATATACATTTACCAAAGGATGGTCAGTGACACTTTTTGTAAGATCCTTTACATACTGCTGAACATCCTCACCGTTTAATGTTGTGTAAACCTTCTTTGCCAATCCTCCGAGACTCATGCCTTTTTCCAAAAGATTGACTTCAAAACCCTGTTGCGCAAGATTTAAAGCGCTCACCATCCCTGCAATTCCACCCCCAATCACAAGACCGACTGGGGTAGTAGTAAGGGAAACCATTTTTAAAGGAACAAGCAACCTTGCCTTAGATATAGCCATATCTATAAGGTCTTTCGCCTTTTTTGTGGCAAGTTCGGGTTCATCCATATGAACCCAGCTGCACTGATCCCTTATATTTACCATCTCAAATAGATAAGGATTTAATCCTGCCTCCCGGATTGTCTCCTGAAATAAAGGTTCATGGGTTCTTGGGCTACAGGATGCAACCACAACCCTGTTTATACTGTGTTCATCAATCATTTCTTTTATTATTCCCTGAGTATCAGAAGAGCATGTATAAAGATTATCATCAGTAAAAACCACATTGGGAAGAGACTTTACAAATTGTTTAAGACTTGCAATATCCAGAACGCCACCAATGTTTATTCCACAGTGACAAATAAATACTCCTATCCTGGGGGGTTCACCTATTACAACCCTCTCTTTCGGATATTCCTTCTCATCTGTTACAAGACTCCCCCTAACACTGGAAAGTAGGGCAGATGAATGTGCTGCTGCGCTACTTGCCTCCATAACAGTTTCAGGTATATCTTTTGGTCCCTGAAATGCTCCACAAACATATATTCCTGGTTTTGAAGTATGAACAGGATAAAAAGGAGTAGTTTCACAAAAATTATATTTATTTAGAGATATTCCTATACGTTCTGCAAGGGAAACCGCACTGGACTCCGGCTTTAACCCCACTGAAAGTACCACAATATCGAATTCTTCCTCCTTTATTTCCCCTGCTATGTTCGCATACTTAACATTAAGATTTCCCGTTGTATCAATTTCTTCAATTCCATAGACCTTGGATCTTAAGAACCTGATGTTATGTTCCTGTTTTGCCCTCTCATAGTATTTTTCAAATTCCTTCCCATAGGTTCTAATATCCATATTGAAAATAGTTATATCAAGAGGTGTTTCACTATGTTCTTTTGCTATTACCGCCTCTTTTATTGCATACATACAGCATACTGACGAACAATAACCACTATCACATGTAACATCCCAATCCGTCCGGGGGAATGATATCCGGTAATCCAGAAATTGTTGCAGGTATGACACGGGTAGTGGAAGCGGTACTTCAGTTGAAGGGGGAAGCCGGTGCTCATCAAATGGATGGGACTAGGGTGGCTCTTGCTCAAGGTGTG
>JAXHUS010000177.1:0-6385 GCA_034189305.1 Thermodesulfobacteriota bacterium
CCTGCCCATTGTTTTTCTTAACAGCTCTTCCGAATGTGCCTCTTTATCTTCTTGTGAGCAGTTACCTTCTTGATTGCAGGTTTCACATGAAGAGTCCCTGTCACATTTTTCCTGGCTCATAATACCTCCTTTTTTAAAACTTTCATCTATTCATCCTTAACCCAGGGCGGTCCTGAGAATCTACCCTTTCTTCTCCTTCCACCTCTAAACTCTTTGTTGCAACCTCTTAGTCCCGGTCGTAATCTTCCCCTTAAAAACAAATCAACAGTTTCATCAACCTCTCCCGACACCTCAGGAATTATTGATATTCCTATTCCCTCAAGCTGACGACAGCAAAACTCATCAATTCCTCCACAGATAAGGGTATTGACGCCTGATGAAGAAAGCTTTTTAAACCATTGGAATAGCGTGAACCCAACCATAGATATCTTCTCCTTAAAAACAACTTCTCCATTTTCTACAGTCAAAATCCACATTTCGGGTGAAAAACCAAAACGAGGAGAAATCCATCTGCCAAAAACCGGTATTGCCATTTTCACTTTTAAGCACCCCTCAATCTCTATCTATCAGTTTTATGCAGAAACCATACCGGAAAATCCGCCCGAATGCCTGAAGTCGCTAAAAATGAGCATTACTACACTTTTAAGTTACGAATTTTTTACTAAAGACGGGGGAAAGGGAACAATTTAGTTGCATATTTGAAACATATTTTATGAAACTTATAAATAAATGAAACAAGAAAAAGGGATAAACAGAGCAGTTACAATTACAGACCATACTTTCTAATCTTCCTCCAGAGGGTGGAGCGACTTATCTTCAGTTCTCTTGATGTTGCGATTCTATTTCCGCTATATTTACTTAAAGTCTTCTGTATTAATTCAACTTCGGCAATTTTTAAAGGACGTATTTGCAGTGGGCCATGGGAAGATTCTATTGCGGATAAATTTTGGATAATATCAAAAGGAAGGTGTTTTTTTTCGATAATTTTATCCTTGCATAAAACAAAGGCATGTTCAATAATATTCTCCAATTCTCTTATGTTGCCTGGAAAATCATATCTCATGAGTAACTCCAGAACTTCATCAGAGACACCAGGGATATTCTTATCTTTTAGTATATTAAATTTGTGAATAAAATTCTCAATTAAAAGGGGTATATCCTCTCTTCGTTCGGCAAGAGGAGGAAGTTCAATCTTGACCACATTAATCCTATAAAATAGGTCCTCCCGAAAGCTGCCTTTTGTAACCAGTTCAGATAGATTCTTGTTGGTAGCAGTCACTACCCTTACATTGGCCTTAATTGGAGTTGTTCCTCCCAGAGGTTCATATTCTTTCTCCTGTAATATACGAAGGAGTTTTATCTGAAGATTAGGGGACATATCCCCTATCTCATCAAGGAATATGGTACCTCTTTCCGCTAAAAAAAACCGGCCGGGTTTATCTTTCTTGGCATCTGTAAATGCACCTTTAACATAACCAAAAAGTTCGGACTCTAAAAGTGTATCTGGAATCGCACCGCAGTTTACCTTAACATAAGGGTTATTACTTCTCAGGCTTAAGTTATGTATGGCCCTTGCAAATAGCTCTTTGCCGGAACCACTAGGACCCTGGATCAGGACAGTTGAGTCACTTTCCGCAATATCCGGAATGATATTAAATAGTTCCTGAATTTTGTAGTTTTTACTAATAATATCTTCTAAGGAGTACTGTTTTGAAATCTCTTTTTTTAACTCTTCAACCACAGAGAGATCCCTGAAAGTTTCCACAGCGCCGATAACTTCCCCTTTCTCATTTTTAAGGACGCTGGTACTGATACTGACCGGCACTTCCTTCCCCTGCTGGTTCAGGATATTCACAGGCAGGTTAATAATCGGTTTGCCGGTTTTTAAGGTCTGCTTTAATGCACAATGGGTTTGACAAATATTGGCTCTGAATATATTGAAACAATACTGGCCTATAGCCTCTTCTTTACTGAATCCTGTGATTTTTTCTGCAGCCCTGTTAAAGGAAGTAATCTCATCCTGGTCATTTATGGTAAAAACGCCATCGGCTATGCTATCTAAAATTATGTTAAAAAAAGAAATCCCGTTATATGTTTCCATTTCCATTTAGGATTTTTTCATATTAAAAAACCTTATAATAAAAATAAGTATAAAAGGGAAGAAAAAATTTGGTTTAAATGTTCAAAGCTTTTAAAAGTCCTGGCTCCACTGGATATCCAAACTCTTTTGCTTTTTTACAATGCAAAGTCGCTTTTTTTATGTCATCCTTTTCAAGGTAGGCAACCGCTAAATTATTATGAGCAATTGCAAAAGTCGGAGCAATTTTTAACGCCTTTTCAGAATAAAAAATACTTTCATCAATCTTCCCCATTTGAAGGTATGCACTGCCAAGATTTGCCCATGCCTGAATATATTTAGGATCTTTTTTTACGGCCTTATTTAACATTTCAACTGCTTTTTCCATCTCTCCTTTCTGCAAATAAAAAAACCCTATATTTCCATATGGTACGGCAAACTCCGGCTTTATCTTAATTGCCCTTTCATTTGCCTTTATACCTTTTTCTATATCCCCTAATTGAAAATAGATTCCGCTCATATTTATAAGGGCCTCTATAAAATCAGGATTTTCTTCAAGGGCATAATTAAACTCATTTATTGCTTCTTCCCATTTATGCTTATTTATTAATGCCATTCCAAGATTAAAATGGGTTAAAGAACATTCCGGGTTTTCTATAAGCTTTTGTTTTAACTGTAATATGTGCTCATCTAAATCCATTATTTATCGCCTTTACTTTGATTTTTTTTAAAAAAGTCACTATACCAGCAAGAAAACTCATACATTCCTTTGTATCTGTCAGTATCCTGAAATATTCCCATACATATCTCCCATACACCCTGAGTATATGCTTTGCTGTAATTCCTGTTTTTTATACTCTGCAAATACTTTCTTGCAACTTCTACGGCAGTTAACCTATTTTTATCCAATCTAATATCTATGGGATCCCTTGGCTGTACAAATGGGTTCCATTTATCATAACCTGTTTTTAATATTCTTTCTTTCCTTTTTTCAGACATGCCATCAAAAATGGCTTTTTTTCTGATTTCATCTTCTGAAGAAAGTTTATTAATCATTTAAATGAAAAATCAAAATTTTTAATTTTTTAAGTCTTTTTCTAAACCGGGTCAAATATGATACCATAAACCGTTCTGAAAAATAAAAGATGGATAGAAGACAATTTTCTATCCATCTTTAAAATACTCAAGGATTTAAAATGTAAAAATATTTAAATAGAAATCTTTTAAACTTCCTTGCCTTATTATTCTTCTTCTGCGTGCTGAACTCCTGCCCCCTTCAATCCTATCAAAGTTGTGCTTCCACTGGACCAGTATTCCAGAATCCCTTCCATTACCATTTTGTTTACTACATTTTTAACTTCCCTCGGTTTCCTGTCAGGGAACATCTTGTTAAAATCCTTTAAGTAGAATTTTGTTTTTGATTTCTTTTTTAACGTTTCAACAATTAAGTTTTTATCTTCTTCGTAGCCCATTTTATCATATCTCCTCAATAGAGGTTAAAATTTAAATTGCGTGGACTGCCGCCAGGTTGTATAGGCAAACCTGTAATCATCGATAAGATGTTCTGTAAAAGGAAGTCCTGTTTTTTCAAAGAACCTTTCCCATCCGATTCTTTCCGCCCAATCGCCTAACCTTTCGTATTTTTTTGCATCATCTTTATAAGCATACAAAATTTTCTTAATTGCCTCAACAGTTGACGGCCAGCGTGGGGGTTCATTGGGTATAAATGGAACCACTACTTTGGAAAATTTAGGTTCACTAATTCTGTTTGATATTTTTCCGCCAACTAAAAGGGCAACCCCGCTTCCCACCGGGTCAGCAAGGGGCATACAATTACACATTGTAAAGCAATTTCCACAGAACATACACCTTTCATTATTTACAGCAACACTTTTTTTGCCGTCCACTGTGGCAGGCTTAATTGCCGCTGTGGGACATGCGGCAACGGCCAGAGGAATTTCGCAGAGGTTATGCAGATTTTCGTGGTCAATCATGGGGGGTGTTCTGTGAATGCCTAAAATAGCAATATCGGAACAGTGAACCGCACCGCACATATTTAAACAGCATGCCAGAGAGATTCTAACCTGGGCAGGCATTGTCATTGCGCCGAACTCATCATATAATTCATCCATTACTGCCTTTACCACACCCGAAGCATCTATTGCCGGTGTGTGGCAGTGAATCCATCCCTGGGTGTGAACAATATTGGTAACCCCTGCCCCTGTTCCGCCAATGGGGAATTTATTCGAGCCGGCAGGAAATTTTCGTGATTTAAGGTCTTCCATTAATGGTTTCAGTTTCGATTCATCATCTACCATGAACTCAATATTGTTTCTTGTGGTGAATCTTAAGTAACCGTCACAGTGTTTATCAGCAATTTCACATATTTCCTTTATATGTTCAACGCTCATTAGCCTGCATCCACCAACCCTTACTGTGTAACATTTTGCACCGGTTTCAGAAACATGAAGTAACACCCCTGGTTCCAAAATTTCATGATACAGCCACTTACCATAGTTCTCTTTTATAACCGCTGGGAAAAACTCTTCATAATTTCTTGGTCCAAGATCAGTTAGTCTGTCTTTTAACGGATTTTTCGGATCATAAGGCATATCTTTTTTACCTCCTATCTTTGATGTCTTTTTCTGAATTCTTTAATATCTCGATCCCAGCCCCCTTCAACATCCTCTTCTTTCCAGAAAATATAAGGATTTGAACGGGGTTCCTGTACCATTCTCGGGTCAGGGTCAAGTTCAAGTACCCTGAGAAATTCCTGCCAGCTTACCCTCTGGATAAGCTCGCCCAATCTCTCTCTGTTTCTGCCCTCCTCAGCCCACCAGTCAAATACCTTTTCAATAAGATCCTTAATTTCTTCATATGGCGGTTCAACTTTCATAAAAGGTACCGTAAGGGTTGACATCTGAGCGCCTTCCAGTATGGGGGCTTTTGCTCCAAAAAGAATTGAGACGCCAGTATCTTTACCGATTCTTAGTGCCCTTGGCATTGTATTGATGCAATGCATGCAACGGGTGCACTCTCTGTTGTTAATAATTAACTCCCCGTCTTCCATTTTCATGCACTGGGATGGACACAAGTATATCACCTCTTTATTGATATCAAATTTACCCCAGTCTCTACCGGCATGGGCTCCTCCATTCGGGAGATAATCCCCTGCAATATAGGCTTTAACAGCATCCTGGTCAATTCTGATATCATCTCTCCATGTACCTATATACGACATATCAGCACGGGCAATAGAGGCCACACATCCGTTCGGACATCCGTCAAATTTAAATTTAAATTTATATGGGAAGGCCGGTCTGTGGAGTTCGTCCTGGTATTCCATGGTAAGGTCGGTACACAGTGCCTGTGTATCATAACATGCAAACTCGCATCTTGCCCTTCCGATACAGCAGGAGGGTGTTCTTAAATTTGAGCCCGATCCGCCTAGATCCTGGTCTAAATTATGGGTCATTTCATAAAAGATTTCTTCCAGCTGTTCTGTTGTGGTGCCGAGAAAAATAATGTCGCCTGTAGACCCGTGCATATTTGTAAGTCCACTACCCCTTCTGTCCCATAATTCACAAAGATCCCTTAAAAATTTTGTTGAATAAAATTTACTCGAGGGCTGATTTACACGCATTGTATGAAAAGCGGTAACACTGGGAAACATTTCAGGCTGATCAACATACCTTCCTATAACTCCCCCGCCATATCCCATTACTCCAACAATACCTCCGTGTTTCCAGTGAGTTTCTTTATCTTTGTAAGCAAGTTCCAGAACACCTAACAGATCATCACAAGCATCTCTTGGAGTTTGATAATCTACATCGGCTTTTTCTCGAAACTCCCCCTGTCTCTTTATATCAGAGACAAAACTTGGCCATGGCCCCTTTTCTAAATCATCCAGCATCGGTGTTTTATGTTTTGGCATACCTTTCCTCCATTTGCAAATTATTAGTGTACTCTACTTCGTACGTCTTTACCTGCTAAAGGATTAAATACCTTCATAGTGAAAACCTTCATTACATCCATAGTTTTCAATTCTGTAATCAACCCAAAAAGCAAATCCTCTTTCTCCCTGGGAAGAACACAACAACCTTTTGCATCAAACTCCAACCCTTCGATTCCTTTAGCTAATTTCTTTTTATCTTTTTTGGAAACAGGAATCTGGATAGTCTTTTTTCCGTCTATTTCTTTAATATTATCCGATAAACCAGCTTCTTCAATCTCTTTTAACTTATTCCCATCCAAAAAAATACTTATTACTCCCTCATCCATTAATACACCTCCTTTATATTTTTTAAA
>JAXHUS010000178.1:0-7815 GCA_034189305.1 Thermodesulfobacteriota bacterium
CTTCAGTCCGGATTCTATCATTTATTTTATGCACAATTTATCCTTCATCCTGATTCCATAATAAATATTTTATAATATTTCAACTTTAACGGAATTCTAAACCATGAATACAAAATATAACACACGAAACAATAAAAATGATGCCTTAATGAAATGTAAATTCTTTATATGAAAATATAAAAATCGGAACTCAGAGAGGAGGGGATGCAAAATAAATTGCTCAGGTCTCCCATCTGAATTCCGGTCTTCTATATTTTTTTTCATGCTTGTTTGTGACTGTAGGTCATGGATGTTATTTTATTTTGTACCCGATTTATAAAAAGGGAATACATATATGAATCTGTATAAAAAATACTGAAAAAGATAAAAGTGGGTATCGGTTATCATGGTACAGGAAAAGACTTTAAGCCACGGAATTATTGATATTTGATGACGTGAAAAAGCAAATAAAGTTTTTTAAGAAAAAATTTAACTGACAACTGATTCCCGACCCCTGTGTTCTAATACTTTTTCCCTGTCACGGGCGGAACGAAGAATTTCGAAGTATTCATCTTTGTCCAATCCCAGGTTCAACAATGTCTCATCAAGGGGTATGCCGTTCCGGTCATAGCCCTTTTCCCTGTATACTTCATCGGTCAATTTTTCGTATTGACTGGCACGGTATTTCTGGAGGATGGTGAGCATTTCCTCATCACTCTTACCCTCAATATCAACTCCAGCATTTTCAATGAGGCATTTCTTATAATATTCCCTGCGCGAGTTAAATTCGTTTATAAAGACCGGGGCCATAGCACGAAGGGGAATTAGATCATACTTCCTTGTACCAAAACCCTGACGCAGGTTTATGAGTTTATGCAAAAGATAGCAGCGTTCCGATTCAGTCAGTAGATCATCAATAGTCTTTTCAGTTCCGAGGGTGGCGTTTACAAGTTCGAGATAATACTCAATAGTAGGAAAATTCTTAGATGGATCTCTTGTGTTTTTTGCTTCAGGGTGCCGTACATCTATCCATGGCAGCTTACAAAGACCTACTATATTAAACCAGGTACGAAAAAGCGGAAACCACTTCAGTGCCATTGCTTTTTTTTCGAATGTTGGCAATTCGTTGTTAATCTGGTCTATTCCAATAAGCCATGCTTCATCGTGCTGGGGCCCTTTAAGGGCAAAACCATATCCACCCTGTTGTGCAAGGGACTCTTTTGTAATATACATGGAAAATTCAAGGCCTTTACATTCCATACCGAAAAGTTCCAGATCATGAAGTATATCACCGGGGGAACGTCCATTACGCGAGGCCCAACATTTCGCAATCCATCCTTTCATGTGCCGTAAACCTCGGCCTGCTTCAGCCGGGAAACCGGGTTCTCCCGACGCTATGCGGTGAAGTAACTCCAACGCCGTTTCAGAATAGCCCCATTTCAGCTCAAGACCGCCGGTATCTTCTTTTGTGAGTAGCCCGCGATCATAAGCCTCAAAAAGGAAAGACATCACAACCCCTGTACTGATGGTATCCAAACCATATTCATCACAGTACCAGGAGTACTCAAGCATACATTCGATATCAAAAATTCCCAGGTTGGTTACAGCGGCTGCGGTTTCGTATTCCGGACCATCAACCGCAATAGTTTCTCCTGCTAAAGGACCGGTTTTTAAAGTATACTCCTCGCATCCTTTTGTGCAGGCAAGGGAACATCCCGCAAAACATCCATCCGGGTATTTCTGTTCAAAAATCTTTTCCTCGAATACTGTTCCCGATACACCCCTCTCACGATCGTCCATACCATACTGGTAGTTATTTACCGGCAGCAGATTATGAAAGTTCATCATGTCGAGCAGGCATGTTGTTCCCTGAGTGCCGAGGCTCATTGCATTGGGATCAACCTCACGAATCACGTTTCGGAGCTTTTTTCCCGCATTGCGCAGTCGATCACGGTTAACGGGTTTATTGGAATTGCCTTTTGACATATCATATTTAACTGCGATACCCCATAGACCCTTTTCGCGCATTACCGAACCCAGACCTCCTCGTCCGGCTTGCTTTGCACGACACCGTTTACGCCTTACATCATAATAAACGCTATTTATACATCCGAAAAATGTATTTTTTCCGCCGATTCCTGTATTCACAAAAGCGACACCGGAAGGTTTGCCGTCACCTTTCCACTCCCTTATCAGTTTTTCCGCACCGAACAGAGAGTTATCCATGGCAGGCGATTCAACAATACTGACCTCCAACCGATCGCCATCGATGAATACAAGGACGTTGTGTTGTGATTTGCCAGTTACAGAGATTGCGTCAAAGCCCGCAAATTTTACAAGGGGAAAAAAATACCCTCCCAGGTTTGAATCGCAAAATGTATTTGTCAGGGGGGAGATAGAGCCTATAATAAATTTTCCTGTTCCTGCAAAACCCGTTTCTCCGCAAAAAGGTCCGCCGGCAAATGCCAGAACATTTTCCTCACTGTCGTACCTCGTTTTTGAGTTAGTACCATCGTATACAAGTTTAAGACAATACCCCCGTCCGCCAATGAACAACCTGCGCATCTCTTCCGGAATTTCCTTTACATAAATTTTCTTATTGCTCAGGTCAACTTCCAAAAGCCGATCAGAATATCCATTTTCTATTTCCGGCTTTCTGTAAACAATCGAATCAAATATCATACCCGTCTCCAAGTATATTAAAAGATTAAATAGTAATAAAAAGGCCATCGTATGTCAATAGGAAAAATATCTGGAGCTTCCTTATGTTTTAAGGGAACTCTTTATTTCTAAAGGAATATTCAGGACAGAACAGGTTAAAATCCATGGCAGATTTGATTTCGATAAAATCGAAGACTGCCCGAACCTTCCCGCAATCTTATGGAGTCAACTACCAGCGGCTCAAGCCGATGGTTTGAGGGTTCAAGAATTCAAGGGGTTAAGGGATCAAGGGAGAATCTTGTTATCATTACTCTCGAATCCTGGAATCCTCGACCCCTTGCCGCGCATAAGATCAAACTGAAGTCTTCGCCTAAAGGCGAGTGTTTTTCTCCCATTCCCCGAAGGAGACAATAATATCTTCACCCACAAAAATTGCTGACTATAATCGTTGTATAAGATAAATAAAAGTTGGCAGGAGGCTTGCGGTTTTTACCTCGTTGAATTTTCTCAGCAGATTCCTTCTGGTTTTTCTGTCGTCAGTTCTTCCGTCAAAAAGTGGCGAAAGATATATCGCCCCTTTGCTGTAAAAACGATCTAATCTGTTAACCATCAAATCAATAAAAGAATTTATGTGACCCAGGGGAAGATCACAACCAAAGACGAAGTTTGCCGTTACCTCTATTTTTTCATAGCTTCTGTTTATATCGAGCATTCTGGTAAAAGCCCTGCAAACGGTTTCAACCTGAAGGGGCTTTTTCAATTTATCCAGCGTTCTGTCATCGGCAGATTCAAGTCCTATGTTAATGTAACTATAAAAAGGAAGGTTGTTTAAGGACTCAAATAAAGTATCCTTTGCGTTTATAAGAGAATCGGCGCTGCCAAAAATAAATAAATAGGCGCCTTTGAGATTGGAATGCGCAAATTCAAATACCTCATAAGCCTTTTCTGCGGTAAATAAAAGGAGTTCCGCCCCGGCAAACAGCGCATCATGCTGTCCTAAAAAAATTGCATTATAGTTACTGATATCCCCTGCATAGAATCCTTTTAACCTTTTTATCTGGTCAATGATATTGCTTTCGTCTCGCAGTGCAAAGTCCCGGCCCGACTTCACTTTACAAAAACCGCAATTGTACAGGCAGCCGTCGGCAATAATGATGGGAATAACTTCATAATCCACATGTCGTGTATCCGGAGGGAGAACAGTGAGCTTATCACCAATCAGACCGTGCAGTTTTTTGGATCCCGAATTTGGTAAGCCTTCATTGCTTTCAATAACAGAAAACAGGAAATCTTTAAGAACTTGTGGTATGGAACCCGGGGCGATGACCTTAATCTTTTTCATCAGTTTTTGCAAGGATTTAACCGCATTCATTACCGCATTATTATAAAAAGGGTTGCCGAATATAATGGAATTGCTTGGATATGATAGGCATGGAATATAATATTCACCCATAAAACCATAAACCCCGCTGTATCCGCCGGAGGAGTAATATACCCAATCATTGGTCACGGTACGTTTAAGCCATTCTGCCGGATGAGGCCAGCTTTGAGTCAGTCCCTGAATATATTTTATTTCTCCCTTCAGATTAAACTGAAAAACATAATCGGGAGTTTTTATCTCTGCAAACCGACCATAACGGATTGGATAACTGACCTTTGAAAATTCTCCGGAACCTTTTTTATTAAGTACTATACTAATATCATCAAATTGATATGATTCCATAATGAAGGGCTAAAGTTTTCCTTTTTCATCAGCAATATAGGAAGTAATCATTACGCGATTTTGACATTGCAAGGACAATACAGGCATCAGCCGCCAAAAATCCGTCAGCATTTCTGACGATTCGGTTTAAGAAAAAAACGGGGAAATAACCGGGCAGTATTTTTCATATAAACACGATATTTATCTCCAAATTGTTCCAACATCATCGATTCTTCGCTTCCGATCCGAATATAAATTAATATTGCTGCCAGAACCAAAAGCAATAAGAAAAGCCATATTGATGAAATAAGCCAGAAAGATATAAAAATTGTTAAAAATGCCGTATACATCGGATGCCTGACCCATTGATACGGTCCAATGGTAATGATTTTATGTTTCTCCCGTAACTGGAGACTGGCAGACCAATACTTGCCGATAGAATGATGGACCCAGATTAGTAAGGCAATGCCCATAATGCCCAATCCTATGCCTGCCCATCTCAACCACAACGGAAGATGCATCATTGCCCATTGCAAAAATTCAGGCTCCACAGCATAGATTATAATAATACCAATCATACAAATGAACCCTAAAAATCGCAGTAAAATACTTAATGGGGCTTCCCTTGCGGCAATTTTCTTATTAACTAAAGGGCCGGCTTCACATGAATGTAAAGTCTTTCGGGTATAATATCCTCTGACAAAAAATATGGAAAAAAACAGCAGGAAAAAAGCTGTTCTTACAATGTGTTCCTCATTCATTATGTTCTTCCTTATATCCTTTAATATCCTGTATACAATACCAAACTTGCCGCAGTGTTATCTGTTTTTCATTGGCCGCCGCTTTTCGTTGCAGTTGGCTTTTTTTGAATTTTGAATACATACTCCAGGACATCAGCATAAGACCTTATAGCATAAGTTTATAGAAAATATCATTAATTTAATATTAATTCAACAAATAAACGGTTTAAAGGTATTGGACAATACCGGAAAATCCGGCCTCAAAACGATTCCATTCCTGATAAAAAACCCTGCCTTACAAATAAGTATCTTTAGATATCCTCAATCCCGAAAATTGCTTCTACAATTTTTGATAAATTAAAAATTTAAATAGCAAAGAATAAAAAGTGAAATTAAATCCCCCCCATTTTCCTTTTGCTTTTTACACTTTGCATTGTCCGAAAAATGAAAAGGCATTTTTTGGGTTGATAAATATTTTGGACAGATGGTAAAAAATTAATATTATTAATTTGATTTGTTTAATTTTATATTATATATACTAATAAAATTGTTCTTTTACATTAATAATATTATCATAGATTCCTTTTTGCGAGGATTAAAAGGGAATCCTGTTTAAAACAGGAGCTGCCCCGCATCTGTGAGTAAGGACGAAATCCATATAAGGCCACTGTTTCGACTTGGAAAGCGGAATGGGAAGGCGTGGAGAGTAGGAGGATATACAAGCCAGAAGACCTGTCTATGATACAGCATGTCAAAATACTCCGAGGGGAGTGGCTGACAGTATAAAAAATATGTTTATAAATTAGCCCTTTTAAGCATCTCTTCTTAATAAAAAAAGCCCGATCTCCTTTCGGAGGTTGGGCTTTTTTTATGCCATGAAAACAAAAAAAATTGAATGGAGGTGACGTGTATGAAAACCGGAATTATAATCTATATAGCCGGCAGCCATAAGATAAGAGACGATTTTGATATTGAGTTTGCAGTAAAGAAACTGAACATCAGGGCGGACAGAATTGAAGTTGTATCACCGATGGCGGGCCATTTTAGCATAATGGATGCCTGGTGGATGCATCTGATAAAAGGGATGAGTCGTATAATCTGTTTATTTGCCGAAATGGCTGATAATTCAGAACTTAAATTTACAGGTCGCGAACTAAGGCTTTGCGGATAAAAATTAAGAATATATAAATAAAATTTATATAATCGGTTTCTACAAGGTTTGCATTCCTGCACCTGTAAACCGTGCAAAAGCGCTGGAAGATTTTTTTTAAAATTTTTAACCCTGGAAAAAATAGAATAGTCCTCTTTTATATTTTTATGATATTGATTCTTTTTTTAATAACGTTGATGGTTTCTTCTTCAATTAATATCCTTGCATATGCAAGAGAAAATAAGGATTCCATTTACCTGGATGAGGTGGTTGTCGAAGCTGAAAAGATTCAGGAAGAAGAGACTAAAGATATTACATCATTTGTTACTGTAATTGAAGCCGAAGAATACACCAACAGGGTAGCCAGTGTATCAGAACTTCTTGCCGAGTCTGTGGGGGTTAATGTAAAAAGATACGGGGGGCTTGGAAGTTTCAGTACGATTTCAATCCGGGGGTCATCTGCTGAACAGGTGGCAATATTCCTTGACGGGGTCTTATTAAATCAGGCAAAAAGCGGCATTGTAAACCTTTCTGATATTCCTCTGGATAATGTAGAAAAGATCGAAGTATATCGAGGCACCTCTCCGGCCAAATTTGGCGGATCCGGAATAGGGGGGGTGGTGAATATTATTACTAAAAAAGCAAAAGGAGAAGTAAAAAACGACATAAATACAAGCTATGGTTCCTTCAATACATTTGAGGCCAACGCCTTTAGATCCCAGCATTTTGAAAAATTTAATTATACATTTTTTTATAACGAGACTTTTAGTGATGGGGACTTTAAATATTATGACGACAATGGAACTAAATACAACAAAGAAGATGATAAGAAAAGACGCATGGACAACAATGAATTCGAATCACGGAATTTTTTGGTTAAATTAGGATGTGACTTAAAACAGGATTTGAATTTCATGCTTTCAAACGACTACTTTTTCAAAGATCAGGGGATTTCAGGCATTAGGGGGCTGGCAAAGGAAGCTAACCTTGAAACCTTAAGAAATATTACCCAGTTTAAAATCGATAAATCGGGACTTTTTGCTATCCCCTTAGATGGGCAACTTTCCCTGTTTTATAGTTATCAAAAGCAGGAGTTTGAGGATAGAAAGGGTGAGGTGGGGATTGGGAATCAGGATAACAGCAATATAACCGATGCATTCGGAGGAAATATGCTTGCAACATATTATCTGTTGGATGCCCATATACTTTCCATTTATGGAGGGTCAAGAAGAGAAATTTTTGATCCGGAGGAAAAACTTGTTTCTGAAGATTTGCAGGAAAAACAGAAAAGAACAAATTTAACCTTTGCCTTAGAAGATGAAATTCATCTATTTAAAGACAGGATAGTTGTTTCCCCTTCCTTTAAATATGACTATTACAAGAATGATTTTTCAGGGCAGACACCCTATTCCTTCGCAACTACTAAAGGATGTAAAAAAAGTGAAGGGTTTCTTACAAGAAAGATGGGCATGTACATAAAATTAACAGAATGGCTTACGCTAAAGGGGAATATTGGAAAATACTACCGTCCTCCAAATTTTTCAGAGCTTTTTGGAGATCGGGGATCAATCGTTGGAAATATC